>CACZOS010000258.1 GCA_902782815.1 uncultured Lachnospiraceae bacterium
AGGTTGTTGTGTTATTCAGTTATCAAGATGCGGTGCTGTTCTCGCGACAGCTTATTCATACTACCACGATGTATCCCGGGTGTCAAGGATTATTTTTTAAATTTCTGTAAACTTTTTTACAGATGGAAAAAACTGCCGGTTACGCGGCAGTTTTTCCGTGTGAAAAGCTTATAAAATCAGGTGATATCTACCCGATATCTTTACCGTTTTCAATATCCTCCAGAAGTTTTAGTCTTCTTTCGTGCCGTTCTTCTGATTTGTACTCGGTCGCCAGGTAGGCGTCGACAATCCCTTTTGCCATCTCTAAACCAATGATTCTTGCGCCGAAAGCGATGACATTTGCATTATTATGGATTCTGGTCAGGCCGGCAGAAACAGGGTCATTACAAAGGGCGCAGCGTATCCCTTTATGCTTGTTGGCTGCGATGGAAATCCCGACTCCGGTACCGCAGATCAGGATACCCCTGTCCGCCTCTCCATTAAGGACTGCTTTACATACCCTATGAGCATAGATGGGGTAATCACAGCTGGCACTGGTATCTGTACCGTAATTGATCACCTCATGTCCTTTGGATTCCAGGTAGGAACTGATCTCATTTTTCATTTCCACAGCCGCATGGTCATTACCGATTGCAATCTTCATCATATACACCTCCAAATCAAAACACATTCATCATTGCATAATTTATTATCATATCTTATCTGTCCGGATCATTCTCCGGAAGATCAACTTTTATGCCAAGCTCTTCCAGCTGTTTGTCATCCACTTCTCCGGGAGCATCCGTAAGCAGGCAGGATGCATCTTTGATCTTGGGAAATGCGATGACGTCGCGGATGTTCTCTTCTTTGGCCATGAGCATGACCAGACGGTCCAGGCCGTAAGCGAGTCCTGCGTGAGGGGGTACACCGTACTTGAATGCCTCAAGAAGGAAGCCGAACTGGGTGTAAGCCTGCTCCGGGGTGAATCCCAGGCATTCAAACATCTTCTCCTGGATATCATTCTGATGGATCCTGACGCTTCCGCCTCCGATCTCATTTCCGTTAAGCACGATGTCATAGGCTTTTGCACGGACTTTTCCCGGCTCGGTATCAATGAGGGGAAGGTCTTCTTCCATGGGCATGGTGAAGGGATGATGCATGGCTGTGTATCTTCCCTGTTCTTCCGACCATTCTAGCAGCGGGAATTCGGTGATCCATACAAAGCGATAGACCGAGGGATCCATAAGACCCAGTTCTTTCGCGAAGAAGAGTCTGAGAGCACCCAGGACATCACAGACTACTTTAAAGCTGTCCGCAGCGAAGACAATGAGGTCTCCCGCCTCAGCCTCCATACGGCTGACCAGGGCATCCATTTCTTCCTGACTCATAAACTTGGAGAAGGGGCATTTGACTGACCCGTCAGACTTAAGCTGGATGTATGCCAGTCCCTTGGCGCCGTAATCCCTGGCGGTCTTCTCCACCTTTTTCATCCGTTTCGAGGAGACATCCCCCATACCTTTGGCCAGAAGCGCACGGACATATCCTCCGTTTTTGACGGCTTCGGAAAATACGCCGAATCCGCAGTCCTTAACCATCCCGGTGACATCCTGGATCTCCATGCCGAACCGGAGATCCGGCTTGTCAGACCCATAAAGGTCCATGGCTTTCTGCCAGGTCATGCGTTCAATGGGCAGGGGAATATCAATATTCAGGCATTCCTTAAAAAGAAATGCCATAAGTCTTTCATTAACATCAATTACGTCATCCACATCGACAAAGGATAACTCCATATCGATCTGGGTAAACTCGGGCTGTCTGTCAGCCCGCAGATCTTCGTCCCTGAAGCAGCGGGCAATCTGGAAATAACGGTCGTAACCCGACACCATCAGCAGCTGCTTAAAGAGCTGGGGAGACTGGGGAAGAGCATAAAAACTGCCCGGATGGATCCGGCTGGGAACCAGATAATCTCTCGCCCCTTCCGGTGTACTCTTGGTAAGGATGGGCGTTTCGATCTCCAGAAATTCCTCACCGGCCAGGAACTGCCTGGTCAGGTTGGCGATCTTGCTTCTCATGATCAGGTTTTTCTGGATATTGGGTCTTCTCAGGTCCAGATAGCGGTATTTTAATCGCAGTTCATCCTTGACGGTGATATCCGCGTCAACAGGGAAGGGAGGAGTCAGGGATTCCGAGAGGATACGCAGGTCTTTTACCTGCAGCTCCAGTTCTCCGGTCACGAGAGATTCATTGGTGGCTCCGTTCCTTTTCTCAACGATGCCGGTGACGGCGATCACATATTCCGAGCGGAGGCTGGCTGCCTTGGCAAAACCTTCCGTTCCGATGGTCTCCTCGTCAAAGTACAGCTGCATGAGGCCGCTGCGGTCCCGAAGATCCACAAAGATGAGGCTTCCCAGATTTCTTCTTTTCTGTACCCATCCCATCAGGGTGACGGTGCTGCCGAGCTCGGCTGACACCACCTCCGTACATCGGTGTGTTCTCTTCAATCCCTTCATGGATTCTGCCATAATAAACTGTCCTCCTGTCTTTTATCTATTCCCATATCCCTGAGCATGTATCTCATCTCTTCGGATTGGGAAACCTGCTGAAATGTCAAAAAAATGTGCATATCGAAACATTTGACTTCCTCGATCATGATCATCAAGGCTGTCTCGATATCAAATGCCTCACGGTAAGGCCTGTTGGCGATCAGTGCCCCGAAAGCGTCGCACACCCGGAGGATCCGGGCAGCCAGGGGAATGCTTTCCCCTTTGAGGTTGTTGGGGTAGCCTGTGCCGTCCCAGTTCTCATGGTGATAAAGCACCGCGTTTAAAATGTATTCCGGATATCCGTTTTCCTTCAGGATGGCATATCCCAAAGTCGGATGCAGCCTGACATAGCGAAGTTCATCAATCTGCATCTGGGCTTCTTTTTCCTCGTAGACATATGAACGCAGACGCAGCTTCCCGATATCATGCATCATTCCGGCAACGGCCAGATTATAGCACTCCTCCTCCGGCAGCCGGAGTTCCCTTCCCACCAGGAAGGCCAGGTTGCTGACGAACATACCATGGGCTATGGCATCACCCAGAGAATCCTGGATGGCAGTCTCGGTATCATGTATTCCAAAATCTATAGACATATATTTCACCCATATCCATTCAGAAAATACAGGGATCAGTCCGGGAGGGAACCGCCCAGGAAGGCGGATTTTCTCTCGATCATCTCATCGATCCTCTGTATATAGTGGTCAATATTCTTTACATTTTCCGTCCTCTCAATCCTGTTTTCAGACGGGAAAACATATTTTGTGGAAGAGCCGGCCCCACAGGCAATGATATCCTGCTTTTCTTCCATGATGAGGATATTGTACAATCCCTCATATCCGGGACGGCTGTAGCCTATATTTTCAAGATTGCCGGGTATGTTTTTCTGCCGGTACATATAGTAGGGTTCCATACCCATCCGGCTGCAGAACCGGTCTGCCAGACGAAGCATTTCATTGCTGGTGCCTTTGACCATGCTCCGGTACTTTTCCATCTCTATGTTCAGACCGGCAGCCCTCTTTATGGCCAGCGAATGAACTGTCAGGTTGTCCGGTTTTAAGGCGAAGATCTCTTCCAGAGTCTTCTCGATATGTGAAATATCCTCCCCCGGAAGCCCGGTGATAATGTCCATATTGATGACAGAAAAACCGATCTCTCTGGCCAGGGCAAAGGCTTCCTTTGTCTGGTCCACGGTGTGGGCCCGCCCGATCAGATCCAGTGTCTTCTGGTGCATGGTCTGAGGATTAATACTGATCCTCCCCACTCCCGCCTCTTTCAATATCTCCAGTTTTCTGCGGTTAATACTGTCAGGCCTCCCTGCCTCCACCGTAAACTCCCTGAGGGAAGCCACGGGAAACAGCCTGTGGATCCGGTCCATCAGCCTCTCCAGGGAATCCTCATCCAGGGCGGTGGGTGTTCCTCCTCCCACATAGATGGAGGTGAGGGGTTTTCTGCAGACATCTGCCACATACTCCATTTCCCTGAACAGGGCCTCCAGATAAGGAGCCATCCGGTCTCCGAATATCTTTGCCGAGAATGAGGCAAAGGAACAGTAGAGACATGTGGTGGGGCAGAACGGAATACCGATATAAAGACTGTACTCCTTCTCAAAGGGATGGAGGGAAAGGATCTTTCTCTCTTTTTCCGCCACCCGTCTGCAGAGGCTCGCCTTCTGGGGATCGGCCAGATAAGTCCGGGAAAAACGTTCTTCCAGAGCCGCCGGATCTTCTTCCTCTTCCATCCATTTCATGATGATCTTGGTGGGTCGGATCCCGGTCAGGGTACCCCAGGGCAGGGTCCTGCCTGTATATCGGGAACACAGGCGGTAAAGAAATCTGGACACATCATTCCGATGGTTTTCGTGGTCCGTATAATCACAATCCACACTCTGCCGCGCGGATCTTCCGTCGCCGGACATAATCTCCCCATCGATATGCTTTTCGGAATAGAGGATACGCATGAAGAGGTCTTCCCCCTCCGGATCCGCCTCACGATGAAACTTTTCCCATTCCGGCCCGGTCACTTCAACGATTTTTGCCCTCTCGAAAAATGTAAGGGCAATCGCCCTTACATCATAATCATATTCTCTATTGTTTTGAAACAAATAAATCATTTTATCTTCTGACAAACGGATTATTCTTCCGCTCCTGGCCTATGGTGGTGGCGGGGCCATGTCCGGGATAGACTATGGTCTCATCAGGGAGCTTCATCAGGATGTCATTGACGGATTTCATCAGCTGATCCCAGTCACCGGTGGGCAGGTCGCTGCGTCCCACGCTCCCCTGGAAAAGGGTGTCACCGCTGAAGAGCAGCCCCTGATCCTTGAAATAGTAGCAGCAGCTTCCCAGAGTATGGCCAGGGGTGTAGAGGCAACGGCATTTGTGCATTCCTTTTGTCACTTCAAAGACCTGTTTGTCATTCAGCATCATGTTGGCATGGGTAGTGTATCCCTCGCCGAAATCCGTGCTGATATTGTATTCCGCGACCATGAGCACTTCCTGCTCCGGCTTTGCTGCATATACATGAAGCTTCCACGGGTCATATCTCTCCCTGAGTCCGGCAAGGCCGCCGATATGGTCATGATGACCATGGGTAAGCATGACACCGTCCAAAGTCAGTTCGTTGTCTTCCAGATATTTGATCAGAAGATCCGCATTGCCTGCGGGATCAATGATCATGGCATCCTTGGTATCTTCATCAACCAGAATATATGTATTGGTGGCTATCGGTCCCAGCTGGGCACATAATACTTGTAATTCCGACATGATTCATCCTTTCCGGGCATCAGCCGGATGCCCTTTCAATGTCTATGATGCTTTCAATATTATGAAGTTTGTTCATGATCTTGTCCAGCTCTTCCCTGCCCGAAGTCTCAAAGGACAGGTAGACGGTAGCGGTACCCTGTTTGCTCACCCTGGTGCCCAGGGAGATGATATCCATCTTCATCTCCATAAATACCTTGGTGATATCCAGAAGTATTCCCCTCCGGTTTTGAACATAGAGGCAAAGTTCCGTGAGATACCGTTCTCCGTTTTTCTTTATGGCTTCCGGAGACCATTCCGCTTCGATGAGGCGGCTTCTGTCCTCCTCCGGCATGGAAAGGACATTGGAGCAGTCTGTCCTGTGGATGGATATTCCCCGTCCCCGGGTAACAAAGCCGATGATCTCGTCGCCGGGCACAGGACTGCAGCATTTGGAAAATCTGACGGATACATCGTCGGACCCCTTCACCGTGATCCCGGAATTGGCCCGGATCTTGGTGGGCTGTTTGGATACAACCTGCTGATTCTCCATTCCGGCAAGAACTTCCTCATCGGTCTTGGGGGTCTGATGGTCTTTCTGGTATTCCTCCACCAGCCGGTTAACCACCTGGCCTTCTTTGAGCCCGCCGTGGCCTATGGCTGCCAGAACGGCATCCCAGGTCTGGTATCCGTATTTTCGGATACAGACACTCTGGTACTCCGGTTTTAAATATTGTGAAAGATTCAGTCCCTTGGCCTTGGCATATTTTTCCATCATATCCCGGCCCCGGGTAATGTTCTCCTCTTTATATTCTTTTTTGAACCACTGATTGATCTTGTTTTTGGCCTGGGTGCTCTGAACGAAGGAAAGCCAGTCTCTGCTGGGTCCTTTGGAGTTCTGGGAGGTGATGATCTCCACCTGGTCTCCTGTCTGGAGCTTATATTCTATGGGCACCTGCATGCCGTTGACCCTGGCTCCCACCATCCTGTTTCCCACGGCGCTGTGGATCATGTAAGCAAAATCCACGGGAGTGGATCCCTGAGGAAGAGTCTTCACATCCCCCTGGGGAGTGAAACAGTAGACCTTCTCCGTAAACAGATTCAGGTCTGTCTTCAGCATATCCAGGAATTCCCGGTTGTCAGACATGTCCTGCTGCCATTCCAGGATCTGTCTGAGCCAGGAAAGCTTTTCTTCTTCTTTATTTAAGCTTCCGCCGCCTTCCTTATATTTCCAGTGGGCAGCGATACCGTATTCGGCTGTACGGTGCATCTCAAAAGTGCGGATCTGAATCTCAAAGGGTATGCCCCGGGAACCGATCACGGTGGTGTGCAGTGACTGGTACATATTCTCCTTGGGCATGGCGATATAGTCTTTAAATCTTCCCGGAATCGGCGTATAGAGTTCATGGATGACTCCAAGAGCCGCATAACAGTCCTTGACAGAGTCCACCATGATCCGGATGGCAAAGATATCATAGATCTGATCGATGGTCTTCTGCTGGTTGCGCATCTTCTTATAGATACTGAACAGATGCTTAACCCTTCCGGACATCTCCGCCTTGATCCCGGCCTCCTCAATATGTTCCCCGACTTCCTTGATGGTCGCTTCGATAAAATCCTTTCGTACTTCCTTGTCCTGGGCAACCTTCTGGTAAATATCCTGATAAACTTCAGGCTGCAGATATTTCAGACTGAGGTCATCCAGTTGCACCTTGATCTTGGATATACCCAGACGGTCAGCGATAGGCGCATAAATATCGATGGTCTCCCTGGCCTTCTCTCTCTGCTTCGCCGGAGTCATATACTGCAGGGTCCGCATATTGTGGAGACGGTCTGCCAGTTTGATCAGGATGACCCTGATATCCTTGGCCATGGCCAGGAACATTTTACGGAGGTTCTCCGCCTGAATATCCATTTTGTCATGGGAATAAGATAATTTCCCCAGCTTTGTGACACCGTCGATCAGGGAGGCAACCTCGTCGTTAAACTGTTCACGGATATCATCCAGAGTGATGGGGGTATCCTCCACCACATCATGCAGAAGACCGGCGATAATGGTCTCCTTATCCAGCTCCAGCTCAGCCAGGATGATGGCTACACAGAGAGGATGCACCAGATAGGGCTCCCCTGATTTTCTCATCTGGTCTTTATGCGCTTCCTCCGCAAGGCGGAAGGCATCTTCGATCATGGTAAAATCCGTGGAAGGATGGTACTTGCGAATGGTATCAAAGAGCTGCTCATGAAGAGCCTCAACGGAAGTAAAATCCTCGGGCCTGCTTATCAATTTTTGTGTTCTAAAATTGGAATAAGTCACTTCACCCATCATTAACACCACACTTTAAATGCAACAAACAGTAACAAAGATACAGAATATTTTACACCAAAATTTATTATTGCGCAAGTATTGCGGTATATTCTCACTACTTATAAAAAAGAGCCGTCACTCCCCAAGCCCTTTTCCCCTGTCCGCCGGGCAGAGGCATGAGGGCCGGGCTGACAGCTCCGGTTTCCTACAGACTGTATTTGCTTTTTTTCGACTCGCAGTAAACACACCGGTAGATACGGTTTTTGCGGTCTGTCAGTTTAAAGATGTGGTCGATCTCCCTCTCCACGGAAGTGATGCAGCGGGGATTCTTGCAGTGGATGATGTTCACGATCTTCTCCGGCAGCTCCACATGCCTTTTCTCCACGATCTCATAGTCCTTGATATAGCAGACGGTAATATCCGGGTCAACGTAACCCAGAACATCCAGATTGATGTCAAAGTTGTCCGCGATCTTCAGGATATCTTTCTTTCCCATCTTGTTGCTGGGTACATTTTTGATGATGGCCACACTGCAGTCAAGCTTGTCCAGGCCCAGATATCTGTAGATATCCATGCTTCTTCCGGCCTTGATGTGATCCAGTACGATTCCGTCTTTAATGCTGTCAATCTTCATTTGCCTTCACCCCCAACATTGTCATGATCAGAGCCATGCGGATAAATTTGCCGTAACGTACCTGTTTGAAGTAACAAGCCCTGGGATCGTCATCCACCTTGGTGGAAATCTCATTTACACGGGGAAGGGGATGCATGATGCACAGGTCTTCTTTTGCGTTGATCAGTTTTTCGGGATCCAGGATAAAGCTGTCTTTCAGCCGGATATAGTCCTGTTCATTGAAGAAACGTTCCCTCTGAACCCTGGTCATGTACAGGATATCCAGTTCCGGCATAACCTCTTCCATGGTGGAAACCTCAGTATAAGGGATGTTCTTCTTCTCAAAAACATCTTTCACAATATAATCCGGAAGCCGCAGCTCCTCCGGGGAGATCATGACAAACCGGACATTTTCATAGCGGGACATGGCTTTGATCAGGGAATGGACGGTACGGCCGAATTTCAGGTCACCGCACATACCTACCGTCAGGTTGTCAAAGTGTCCTTTTTCCTGATAGATGGTCATCAGGTCGGTAAGAGTCTGGGTGGGATGATAATGCCCGCCGTCACCGGCATTGATCAGAGGAACATCAATCTTTCGGGATGCCACCAGCGGGGCGCCTTCTTTGGGATGTCTCATGGCTATGATATCACAGTAGGAAGAAACGGTGCGGACCGTATCGGACACGCTTTCCCCCTTCTGGGCTGAAGAGGAATTGGCAGAAGAAAAACCAAGTACATTGCCTCCGAGCTCCAGCATGGCAGCCTCGAAACTTAAACGTGTCCTTGTACTTGGTTCAAAAAATAAAGTAGCTAAGCTTTTATGCTTACATACTTCCTGATATTTTTCTTTGTTCTGCAATATCTTTCCGCCGAGCTCTATAAGCCGGTCAATCTCCTCAACGGTCAGATCCATGGGATCGATCAGGTGTTTCATAATAACCTCCATTCTGAAGTAAAGTGAAGCGTTGATCAGGTGGGAGGAGGTTGTCCCCTCCCATCTGATTAATTATAATACATAGGATTTTAAGCTCTGTCAAGATTGCCGGCAGGAAATCCTGTGCCTGTCAATCGGATAAAAATGTCTTATAATTTGCTTTCCAGCCTGCTGCGGACCGCCTTGATGAAATCCTGGCTGTTGACCGCATTCACCTTATCCAGAGTGGTGATCAGGGCCAGATCTTTGGTCATGGTCCCGTTTTCAATGGTCTCGATGGTGGCCTCCTCGAGTTTATCGGCGAAATCAACCAGCTCCTGAATCCCGTCAAGGCTTCCCCTCTTTCTGAGGGCCCCTGTCCAGGCAAAAATGGTGGCCACGGAATTGGTGGAAGTCTCCTCGCCGTTGAGGTGTTTGTAATAATGCCTCTGGACGGTTCCGTGGGCAGCCTCGTATTCCGTGGTACCGTCGGGAGCCACCAGGACTGAAGTCATCATAGCGAGGGAACCGAAGGCCGTGGCGAGCATGTCACTCATCACGTCACCGTCATAGTTCTTGCATGCCCAGATATATCCTCCGGCGGACCTGATCACCCTGGCTACGGCATCGTCGATCAGGGTATAGAAATACTCAATACCCGCCTCTTCAAACTTCTCTTTGTATTCTGCTTCAAATAGATCCTGAAAGAGGTCTTTGAAGGTATGGTCATAGGTCTTTGAAATGGTATCTTTACTGGAAAACCACAGATCCTGCCTGGTATCCAGGGCATAGTTGAAGCATGACCTTGCAAACGCGATGATGGACCGGTCCAGATTATGCATTCCCTGGACGATTCCCGGGCCGTCAAATTCATGGATCAGTTCCCTGGTTTCTCTTCCCTCTTCGTCGGTATAAACAATCTCTGCCTTGCCTGCTCCGGGTATCCGCATCTCGGATGCCTTATAGACGTCTCCGTAAGCATGACGGGCGATGGTGATGGGTTTTTTCCAGGTCTTTACGGTGGGTTCTATCCCTTTTACCACAATGGGGGCACGGAATACCGTTCCATCCAGGATGGCTCTGATGGTTCCGTTGGGGCTCTTGTACATGGATTTAAGATTATATTCATCCACTCTGGCCGCGTTTGGGGTGATGGTGGCACATTTTACCGCAACACCGTACTTTTTGGTAGCCAGGGCAGAATCCACGGTAACCTGGTCCCCGGTCTCATCCCGATGAACCAGCCCCAAATCATAGTAATCCGTTTTAAGATCAATAAAGGGAAGAAGAAGTTCATCTTTGATCATTTTCCATAGAATCCTGGTCATTTCGTCTCCGTCCATCTCCACCAGGGGAGTGGTCATTTTTATTTTCTCCATAAATATCTCCTTTCAAGGTCGGTTATTTAATTCAGTTCACTGCTGTCCAGGATGATGGTAAAAGGTCCGTCATTCACCAGGGATACCTTCATCTCCGCACCGAACTCCCCGTGTTCCACCACGGGAACATGGGTACGGCATTTTTGGATGAAAAGCCGGTAGAGAGCTTCCGCCTCCCCAGGGTCCTTAGCCTTTACGAAGCTGGGTCTTCTTCCTTTTCTGCAGTCCGCCATCAGGGTAAACTGGGAGATGACCAGAAGCTGGCCATCTACATCCGCAAGGGACAGATTGGTCTTTCCCTCCCCATCGGCAAAGATGCGTAATCCGATGATCTTCCGGATCAGTTTGTCCAGGTCTTTCTCCCCGTCTTCCTGAGCTATCCCCAGAAGGATCACATACCCGGTACCGATCTTTCCGGTGATCCGTCCCTGAACGGTCACCTCCGCTTCGGACACCCTCTGAATCACTGCTTTCATCTCTGTCTCCTCATTTATATCAGGAAAAAGCCATCGCACGCTTCTTCCGTTCAAGAATGCCGCGACGGCTTTTAACGTTTCTGTTCAATCCTGGCTTTATCAGCCCGGTCTTATCTGTCTTGTCTGTTGTAAATCATCGTATGATCAAAGTCCGTCGGTACTCATCCGCCGATCACATGGCTCATGTCATACAGACCCGGTCCTTTGCCGGCCAGGTATTTTGCCGCCTCAACGGCACCTTTTCCGAAAACTGCTCTGGAATAGGCGGTGTGTTTGAATTCAATCACCTCATCCGTTCCGGCAAAAATGATCTCATGATCGCCGACGATGGTGCCGCCGCGGACAGCGGAGATTCCGATCTCATCGGCAGGTCTTGCCTGACGTCTGGTGCTCCGGTCAAAAACATAGCTGTAACGGCCGTCACAGCCTTCATTGACGGCATCGGCAAATGCCAGGGCAGTGCCTGAAGGGGCGTCCAGCTTCCTGCGGTGATGCCGCTCCACGATATCAATGTCAAAACCGGCATCTCCCAGAATCCGGGCAGCCTCCCGGACCATCCGGAAAAGGGTATTCACGCCCAGTGACATATTTGCGGACCGGAGGACAGCCACCTTTCCGCTGCACTCTTCCAGATAGGAAATCTGCTCCTCTGAAAGTCCCGTGGTGCATTCCACCAGGGGAATCTGTTTTCTGACGGCCAGATCAAGGACGGCGTTCACAGCCGGGGCTGCGGAAAAATCAATAATGGCGTCAGCCTGGACATTGCAGTCCTCGGGGGAAAGAAACACCGGAAAAGAATATGATCCG
>CACZOS010000259.1 GCA_902782815.1 uncultured Lachnospiraceae bacterium
GAGATAAAGAATGCCTGATTTCCGAAACTGATGACGGAGATCACAGACAGGGAGGATTGGATGAAAAAAAGACTGATCGCCTACTTTTCCAGGGCGGATGAAAATTATTTTGAAGGAGAGCTCAAATATGTTGAAGTGGGTAATACCGAAACCGTAGCGAAGAAGCTTCAGAAGATCACCGGTGCAGATTTGCTGGCCATCAGGATGGAGACTCCCTACGACCGGGATTACCATAAATGTGTTGAAGAGGCAAGAAAAGACCTGGAAGAAAATGCCCGGCCCCGCCTGCTGGATCTCCCGGAATCCCTGAAGGATTACCGGGTGATCTATCTGGGTTATCCCAATTACTGCGGAACGGTTCCCATGCCGGTTCTGACTTTCCTGGAATCCTATGATCTTACCGGAAAGAGGATCCGTCCCTTCTGTACCCATGAAGGCGGAGGGATGGGCAGCAGCGAGAGCGATATCCTGAAATCGTCCCCGGGAGCTATCCTGGAGATGGGCGCAGCCATCCCGGGAAGTAAAGCAGAAGAGAGCGATGAACTCCTTGAGATGTGGGTGGACAGCTTCTATTCCCGCGGAGACTGACGACCATATAGCTGAAGATACATGGCAGACCAACTGCAGGTCAGTTTTTTAGAGAGGATAAAAATATGAATAATAAACGCTATCTGATCATTGCCGCCATGACGGCCATCCTGTTTGCCTGTTCCCTGTATGGCATTCCGGTAAAGGCCTCCGCGGTGACTGCTCCCCAAAACCCCGCAATCAATACGGGAGAGATACCCATCACCATCCAGGAAGAACCTCAGACCAGCGACCTGACTCTCCTGCACGCGGAGACGGTCCTGGATTCGGACCGCTGGATCCAGTCTTTTACCAAGGACGCCAACTATTATTATTTCGTGCAGATGACGAACCCTTATCAGGGACATCTGAGGATCACCCGGGTGAAATATACCACGCCCCACCAGTACACCAAAGACCATATGGATCTTTTGGGATTCGGTCACGGGACCAATATTGACTGTACGACATACAGGGGAAAAACGTATCTCTGGACAGGCAGCTGTGTGAATAAAAAGAATATGCAAACCACAGCAATTTCCTGTTTCAGCTATGTTCCGGGCGGTGTTTTCAGCCGGAAAGCAGGCAAGACTTTCAAGATCCGTATGAAGGGCAGGCTGAAGAAAGCGGAAAACGTCTTCCCGGCCGTATCACAGGATCAGAAATATCTCTATGTCAGATATACTTATAAGAAACAGCAGTATTTTCAGAAATACAGGATCTATAACGGAAACGCCATAAAGAGCGGCCGTATCCTTTCCAAGGTTGCCCTGCCCCGGACTGCCGGAGATTTCCAGGGTTTCGATGTATATAAGAATTATATCTACACCATAGAGGGAAGCCCCACGGCCCTGTTTTTAAGCACCTACGATCCCCACAGATTCTTCCAGTCCACCATCATCCGGATCACCAACATGAAGACAAAGAGCAAGAGGATCAGGATCATCACCGGTGCGAAGGGGGTAGCTTTCCGTGAACCGGAAGGTATCGATATCTCAAAGAAGAAGAGGATTGAGATCCTGTTTGCCACCAACACCCTGACCAAACAGAGATGTTCGGTATATAAATTAAAATAATCTCAGGAGAGACTATGCCGGTATTTGATTTCAGCGACAAATCCTATCAGAAAGAGCCAGCCTGCTGCACTTATAAGGTATTTCATTCCAATGAGGAAAAACCCAGTGCCGCATCCCCCATAATGCTTCTGGACAACCGTAAAAAGAAATGGGAACACCATTCTGTGGGTATTTTTACCAATCCTTCCAAAAGAACCTCCTTCGAATTTGACGAGGAGGCTGAAGTGGCGGATATCCTGTCCATTGACGCCAGGTTCACCAGTCTTCTGAAATGGCTTGGGGAGAATCACATCAATGTAAGGCTTTCCGGGATCAACCGGGAGGACGGGTATGCCGTCTACAGGATACGGGAAGTGGAGTTTTCCGGAAGATCCAAACTCTCTGCCTCTGACGGCTTCCTCCAGTTCATGATCGAAAGACTTCTGGCCAGTGATGCGCCGGAGGAAAGGACTGAGGATGAAGAGAGCGAAGAAGGCGGAGATGACATGAAGCTCACCAGCCTTCAGAGCATAAAAGATTTCATGCAGTGTGCAGGAAAGACCCTTCCGGATAATATCCGGCTCTGGGCCAGGAGAAATCTGTCCGTCGCCCGTTCCAACGAAGTATCTCCCGAAGAGAGACGACATGCACAGCGTGCTCTGTCCATCATGATGAATGTGCGCTGGAAAAATAATTATTTTGAGGCCATTGATCCGGTGGAAGCCAGGAGGATCCTGGATGAGGAACTCTATGGAATGGAGAAGGTGAAGCAGAGGATCATCGAGACCATTATCCAGATCAACCGGACCCATACCCTCCCCGCTTACGGACTCCTTCTCATCGGGCCTGCCGGTACGGGAAAATCCCAGGTGGCTTACGCGGTGGCAAAAATACTCAAACTGCCCTGGACGACCCTGGATATGAGTTCCATCCATGATCCGGAACAGCTGACAGGAAGTTCCCGGGTCTACGCCAACGCCAAACCCGGAATCATCATGGAGGCCTTCGCCATGGCCGGAGAATCCAATCTGGTCTTCATTATAAACGAACTGGATAAAGCGGCTTCGGGAAAAGGAAACGGAAATCCGGCGGATGTCCTTCTGACCCTTCTTGATAACCTGGGCTTTACGGACAACTACATGGAATGCCTTGTACCCACCGTGGGTGTGTATCCTATCGCTACCGCCAACAACCGTGATCAGATCAGTGCCCCGCTCATGTCCCGTTTTGCCGTTATCGACATACCGGACTACTCTTTTGAAGAAAAGAAACAGATTTTTATCCGCTACTCCCTGCCCAGAGTCCTGCGCAGGATGAGTATGGAGGAGAGAGAATGCATTGTCACGGAGGCTGCAGTGGAGAAGATCGTGAACCGGTATTCAGACACCACGGGAATCCGTGATCTGGAACAGGCAGCGGAGCATATCGCGGCCAATGCTCTTTATCAGATCGAAGTGGATCATGTATCCTCTGTGGTATTTGACGAATCTATGGTTGAACAGCTGCTGGGATAAAGAAGGATAAAATATGAGATCAGATGATTCCGGTTACATTACCGTAAGACAGGAAAATCATGACTATTACGGCGGGAATCAGAATCTGTTCCCGGAAAAGAAGCTGAAGGGCTACGGTTGCGGACTGATTGCCGCTTCTGATGTGTGCATGTATCTTATGGATTGTCCCAACATCTTCGAGTGGGACCGGTATTATGAGTATGTCAAACAGATAGAGAAGTATTTCTTTTATCTGCCCTTTCTGGGAATGAGCGGAATATCCCTTTCCATAGGGATAAACCTTGTTTTTTCCCGGTTTAAGCTTCCCTATCATGCCAGCTGGAAAGTGATGCCTATGGGTGACAAGACCAGGGACAGGATCATGTCCATGCTTTCCCGCGGCTTTCCGGTGATCATTTCCATCGGCCCTAATTTTCCCAATGTTTTCGGGAAGAAGAAGCTGGCTCTTTACCGGAAAAACGACAGGGGTCAATACACGCCTGCGGGTTCAGTAAACGGCCATTATGTTGTGGTGACGGAATTCCCGGAAGAAGGAAAGATGAAGATCTCAAGCTGGGGTCAGACATATTACATCGACTGGCAGGAATATCTGGCTTATTCTCATAAAAAAAGCATCTCCCTTTTTACAAACTATCTTGAGATCAGACCTTCATCCCGACGTAAAGGATCAGCTCCGAAGGACCGGACGGAAGATAAGGGACAGGGCAGAGGCGAGGCTGCCGGGTAAAACAAACCGGATAAAGACAAAAAAACTGCAGGATTCTGACATCCTGCAGTTTTTTGATCAATTATATGCTTTTAAGACTTTTTCCGAGAAATATTCCTCCATGGAGTCCAGATTTTCTTCCATCACATAGGCCATCTCCTGATAAAGCTGTTCTTCCGCAATCTGGCAATACTTTTCATCGATGATGATCCTTTTTTTCCCGGAGGCGAGTCGGTCCTTTCTTCTCTGGCTAATGGTCTTGATCAGTCTCAACAGTTCCCCGGGATCACCGGTTTTGATCACCGCCTTATAGACGGATTCCCTCTCCCTGTCATTCTTTATCTCGATGGTGGGGATTTCCGGAACCCTGCTGATCAGATCCTGCATCTGGTCCGGACTGGACACAGGCCGGAGCACAGTTTTGGGATTATCCACAGGGGCATAGATGATGGTGCTGTTCTGGAAAAGGGGGGATAAAGTGTAATAAGACTTATTCTCCATTCCTTTCATTTCCAGGGGCCCTATATCCGTGATCCGGCATACTCCCTGACTTCCGTAAACCACCACATCATTAATATTATACATCTGATCACATCCTGTTCTTGCAATTAATCCTGTTTACAAATTCATTTTCTGTTATGGATATCTGTCTACGCATTGATATTATAACAGTATTTGGAAAAAAAGTCATGTTGAAAAAATCAATTGTGAAATATAGAAGGTCTGACAATTCAAAATAAAGTCAGGTAAGATTCATTGAAGATTTGTTGCAAGATTGACAAAGCAGACTAAATTCTTTAAAATAATACAAAGGAAAATTGAATAAAAAATGAACCGAACAGAACAAAAATCTAGTGAAAAGGGAGAATACTCAGAGAGGAGAGATCACCATGGAAAACCGACCTAAAGGCAGACAAAAACATGTGACAGGCGAAGGAAAAGGCGTACATATAAAGGGAGAAGGCCTCGGCGGCGGTGAGCTGGGCAGCGGCCGCAGACCACATGTTTCCGGAGGCGGAAGACCGGGATCCGGCGGAGGGCCGGGAACCCGGGGAGGAGGAAGACTGCCTCTTCCCCTGCTTCTGATTATTCTTATCGCTGTCTTTTTCGGCAGGGGCCTGCTGGGGGGAGGAGATTCCGGAACCAGCCCGAATCAGGGGAATCAGTCTTCCTCCGGATCCGGCCAGTCCGGCATCCAGTCTATCCTGCAGCAGTCCTTTTATAACGGGGGAGCCGGGTATTCCGGCGGCTGGACAGAACCGGCCAATGAAGGAAAACTTGATGAGAGCGTGGAGGAAGGTTCCCAGGCCAAGTATACCACAATCAAGGGAAACGGGAATGACACCGTCACCCTTATGATCTATATGTGCGGCACAGACCTGGAATCCCGGAGCGGCATGGCCACATCCGACCTTATGGAGATGGCCAAAGCCAAAATCAGTGACAAGGTCAATATCATTGTTTATACCGGCGGCTGCAGCAGATGGAACAACCAGGTGATCAGCAGCAGGGTCAATCA
>CACZOS010000260.1 GCA_902782815.1 uncultured Lachnospiraceae bacterium
AAAGTCCCGTTCATCCAGCCGGGCGTCAGTTTATCAAGCAGACCGGCGGGACTTGTAACAAACACCGTGCCGCACAGTACCAAAAGGATGACAGAAAATATCCTCATGGCCCATTTTGCCACTTTTCCCAGATAATTTCCCGATAATTCGGCTATGGATGCGCCTTTATGGCGCGAGCTGATCATTCCGCTCATATAATCATGGACTGCCCCGCCCAATATCGAACCGAAAACAATCCATAAAAACACCACCGGTCCGAACACCGCACCCATCAGCGCGCCAAAAATAGGGCCTGTGCCGGCAATATTCAAAAGCTGTATCAAAAACGCCTTCCATCTGTCCATGGGCACACAGTCTACGCCGTCATTAACGGCAACAGCAGGTGTCTGACGATCATCAGGCGCAAAGATCTTTTCCGTTATTCTTCCGTATACAATAAAACCGATAATTAAAACAGCAAAAGAAATAAAAAGCGAGACCATCTTACTGCTCCCCCTCTTCCTGCCGTTGCAACTGAAGAACAGCGCTGACTTCTTCCGCAAACTTTTCCGGCTTATCACTGACCAGCATATGTGTGCTGTCAGGAAAACGAACAGTCCTGCAGGGAGTCACCACATGATCCTTGTACCAGTCAGCAAGTGCCGGGGAAAACAATGAACCGGGATCTGCGTAAAAATAGGTGACCGGCACGGTGATCTGTCCGACGGTCGGACGATTATCCTGAGTTTTCATGGATGCCGCCAGGCTCCTCAGGGTAGATTCATCGCATTCGGCCAGTTTCTTTTTCAGAGGTCTCTTCAGGAGAAAACCAGGTATTTTTGCCAGCCTGGGAACAGCTCCGATGGCGAATTCCTTATACAGGGAATAAAAATCCTTACCCGCATCCCTCTCCATCTCTGCTTTCGTATATCTGCCCTGATACAGTCCCAGTTTCCATTCCTCATCATTGAGCTGCTTAGGGGTCATATCACAAAGAACAATCTGTTTCAGGTCACCACAGCCATAGAGACGGACATAGTTAAGTACAACACCGGCGCCCATGGACCATCCCAGAAGTGTGATGTCGGAGAGGGAAAGACCCTGAATGAGTTCGTTCAGGTCACTCGCCAGGGTTTCCATGGTGGGATTTTTGCTGTCCGCCTTCTTGCTCTTTCCATGGCCCCGGTGATCATAAATGATGCACCTGGCCTGATCCTGCAGGGTGTCCAGCGGTTTTAGATAAATCTCATGTGAACTGGTCCAGCCGTGGAGCATGATCAGGGTATCCGGACCATGTCCCTTGTCCTCATAATATAATCTCTCTCCGTTCTTAAGAGTGAACCAGCTCATAATATACTACCTCCTGTTTTAACCCGGCAAAATCATAATTATAATTCTTGCCCGGTATTTTATTCATCACCGGTCTCAGACCGGCCAAGTATCATGATATCACAAATCATGCCGAATATGCCAGCATGACGACATTTCTTCAATAATTATTTCCGGAATTTATTCTCCTTTCCCGGATGTCATCCTATATCTGTGGAAAGATATTCGTAAAGTCTGTCCACCTCACGAAAACCCAGTTTTTCATACATTTCCCGTGGGGTATCATCTTTATCCGCGTGAAGAAAAACCACATTTTCCCCGGCTTCATTCACCGCATGCTTCAAAAGTGTCGTCGCGATATACCTGTGCCTCCAGTCCTCATCCACGATCAGTCCGTCCACACAGGTGTATCCGTTTGAAGAGTAAAAATAATAAGCACCCACCAGCTTGTCACCCATATATGCTCCTCTGAAATCCATATATTCAAACAGATGATCCATATTGCGAAAGGCAAAGTCCTCGCCGTAAACCGGCCCATAGTGTTTAAGCTCTATTTCCCTGATCTCTTTATATCCCGGTTCTCTTATCTCGATTTTATCGTTAATGGTCCATCCGTCTGGTTTCCCGGAAAGCTGCATGGTGAGGGTAACACCGGAAGAAAGTCCGAAATCATTTACCAGAGGAAAATCACCCTCCAGCTTAATGAACTTATCTCCTCTTTCCCTTTGATAATCCAGAGCACGTTCAAACTCTTCCTGTGCAGGCTGTGCGGAATATTCAAAACAGTTATGATCATACTTGTCAGGAAGTTCATTATCTTCCCATCGTTTCAGGTGATCGGAAAATGATCTTTTGACAGAAAAAATCATAGCCATTTCTTCTTCCGTACTACGTATCGAAGGTGGTGGCGCTATAATTTCAATCCTTTGAATTTCCTCATCTCTGATGAGATAATCACAAACCTGAAGGCACTCCGCATCAATGCCAAACTCACTGAAGCAATACTCAGATGAATGGTGAATGCAGAATCCTTCAAAGGTGTTGCCGTCATGCAAAAAAGCTTTGATCTTCTTATTGTCATAAGCGGTAAGATTCATTACAGGCCTCCTTTTGTCTCCACCTTTATGGTCCAAATCTTTCTAAAGTTCTATTGATTCCAGATCATCCGGAATATACAGATTACCTGTGTAGTACTGAGATCCTTCCGAAAGATATAATTCCTTTCTTCTGCTTATATTCCTGTCCTCTGTATGATAGAGCACGAGATTTTTAACCTTCATTTTTTCTGCCAGCTCGCAGGCATCCTTTACCGTAGAGTGATGCTTCTCATAAGGATCAAAGAGATCCCGCTCCTCATAAAGACAAAATGCCTCATGGAGCATCCAGTCACTGTTTTCCGCGTACTTTTCCTCGCAGTCATTATATGGCTCATCACCGCAGCAGGTCAGTTTCCTTCCTTTTTCCAGATCCATACAGAATCCATACTGCCTGGCCTTGGTGGAACGGATATCAAAGAAAGTGATGTCATGCCCGATAATATTCAAGATTTCGCCATCGTGCACTTCTACCAGATGCAGCCTGTCATCGATGAACTTCGTCTGTTTCTGAAGCAGCAGTTTCCCTGAAATCTCTCTGATCAGATCCAGTACTTCTTTATGTGAATAAATGTATGCTTCTCCTTTGTATTCGCCTTTATTCATAGACTGACAAATCACCCTGACCATCCAGATGATTCCCATAATATGATCCAGGTGTTTATGGGTCACAAAAATATGCCGCATATCCATCCGGTTAAATCCGGCATACTTTAACTGATGAAGAATCGCGCTGCCTCCTCCCCCGTCCACCATAAAATACTGTCCCTTGTCTTCTATGACAAAACATGTATTATAGCATTCTGTCACAAGAGCATTCCCTGTTCCCAACATTGTTAATTTCATATACGTCTCCGTTTCACAAAAATATGCATACCGCCGCAAAACGGTATGCATGTGTCATCAGGAACGAAAGCAATCAGAACGTTACTTCCCCGTCATGGGACAGCAGGGAGGCTGACGTGATTCCTTCTTCTTTCAAAATGTCTTTCAATAATTCACTGCCTGCCGAGGTTCTCAGTTCCACGATCAGATCCAGCGAATTTCCCGTCATGTTCCGGGATTTTACGGTGCTGTGTTTGGCATGCTTCTCCACCACATTCATGACCCTTTTTTCCGCGTCTACATCGGAGGCGTTTACCACCAGCATCATCGGCGCTTTCGCCACAGGCAGCTTATCCAGCACTACAATGCCAACCGTAAGGATCAGGCTCAGGAGGATAGCGATTTCCGCCAGGCCTACACCACAGATTATGCCTGCCACGATAGCCCAAAACAGGAACACAAGATCCATAGGATCTTTAACGGCAGTTCTGAACCTGACGATAGACAGGGCACCTACCATACCCAAAGACACCACAATACTGGATTGAATGGTGATGATCACCGCCGCCGTAATCACGGTGATAGCAGCCAGAGAAATGTTGAACGTCTTGGAGTAGAAGGTTTTCCGTGTCAGCACACGGTATACCACGAAAATATAAAACCCTATGCAGCAGGCAATCAGCATCGCCGCCGCCGCGGTATAGATACTAATGTCCGCGCTGCTGAAACCATCCAGAAAAGATTTTTTGAAAATATCAGAAAATGACATGACGGTTCCTCCTTCACTTTTTGAATGTGTATTTTCTGCAAAGATAATATTTTGAATAAGCTGTTTGACGCAATGTGCCAAGATTTAACCCTCGATAAATAAAGTCCGGCAAATACTCGTCAAA
>CACZOS010000261.1 GCA_902782815.1 uncultured Lachnospiraceae bacterium
CAGGATATAACAGCAACAACGCCGCTAGCTTTGTCAGTAATGCTGGGATCGGCTGTTCTAAAGCCGACCCCAGCACTTAAAAAGGGGGATGGTTAAACATATTGAGGTTTACATGGATAAAAATATAGTTATTCTAATTCTTATATTTCTGGTGAAAACGTCTCTCAAATTCCTTTTTGAGTTCATCACGGAAATCTGGATGTGCAATCTCTATAAGATTTTTTGCACGTTCCCGCAATGTTCTTCCCTTCAGCGCAGCAATCCCATACTCAGTGACAATATAATCCACATCCATACGGCCCGTAGTAACCGGTGCTCCGGCATCTAAGAACGGAACAATCTTGGATATTATTCCTTTTACCGTCGAAGGCATGGCAATTATGGATTTCCCGCCTTTGGAAGCGGCTGCCGCCCTGATAAAATCCACCTGACCACCGACACCGGAAATCTGTTTTTCGCCAACAGATTCCGCCGAAACCTGACCATACAGGTCTACCTGCACGGCGGAATTAATGGAAACCAGATTATCATTCTGATAAGCGACAAACGGATTATTGACGTAGTCTACCGGACGAAGTTCCACATCAGGATTATGATCTGCAAAATCATAGAGTTTTTTTGTACCCATCAGGAATGTAACAATAAACTTACCAGGGTGCAGTGTCTTTTTACTATTATTGATCACTCCTGCTTCAGCCAGCGCGACAACCCCGTCGGAGAACATTTCTGAATGGATACCCAAATCCTTTTTGTCTTTCAGAAACATCAGCACAGCATCCGGAATTGCACCAATCCCCAGCTGGAGGGTATCTCCATCATTCACAAGTTTTGCACAATTTTCTCCGATCGCCTTTTCTACGTCACCAATCACACCGGATTTCAATTCGATGACAGGTGCTTCCTGTTCTACGATATAATCAATGTCCCTGATATTGATCGTAGAATACGGTCCGGTCCACGGCATCTGCGGATTAATCTGTGCAATCACCGTTTTTGCATTTTTGACAGCTGCCATCGTATAATCTACAGATACGCCCAGTGAGCATTCTCCGGTTTCATCGGGCGGTGTACACATGACCAAGGCCACATCTACCGGCATCTGTTCTTCAAAACGCTTTGGAACCTCATAAAAGAAACAAGGTGTAAAATCTGCACGGCCCTCCTCCAGCGCTTTACGTGTGCTTCCGCCGACAAAAAAGGCGTTATGCCGGAAATTCTTCTCATATTCTGGCTTGCAGTATTCTCCTTTTCCCATGGCTACCATATGAACGATTTCAACGTCTCTGTACGCAGCGGCATTGGCGACCATGGCATCTATCAAAGCCGAGGGTTCCCCGCAAGCATGTCCGATCACCACTCTGTCTCCGGAGTGTATATGCTTAACAGCTTCTGCCGCAGTTGTTCTTCTCTCTTCATAATATGCTATCCAGTTGCTCATGCTGTTCTCCCTATAAGCTGTTGATCGCTCTTCCATTCCAGGCCGCCATAAAGGCTTCACCTAAAGCTTCATTGACCGTCGGATGCGGATGAATCGAACCAATCATCTCTTCTACCGTTGCTTCTGCTTTCATGGCAACAACTACTTCACCAATCATATCCGTAACACGCTGTCCATACAGATGCGCGCCAAGGATTTCTCCGGTATCTGCCTTCAGGATTACTTTGAACAGGCCGTCCGTATCTCCGGCGATGAGCGACTTGCCGTTAGCAACCATGTTGAATTTCCCAATCTTGATATCTTTCCCATATTTTTACCTCGCCGCTTCTTCGGTCAGACCGACACAGGCAATCTCCGGATCCAGATAAATACAGGACGGGATGCGGTCATAATTCATCTCTTCTGCTTCTCCACAGATGTTGGCTACCGCTACCATACCTTCGTGCGATGCCGTATGTGCCAGCATGACTTTCGCGTTCACATCTCCTATGGCGTAGACACCAGGAATATTCGTCCTCATGCGCAGATCTGTTTTGATCGCCCTGCGGTCAAATTCCAGACCGATGGCTTCCGCATTGAGCCCCTTAGTATACGGAATACGTCCTACCGCCATGAGAATCGCATCTCCTTTGACTTCGCATTCCTTTCCATCGAGTTCATAATAGACGGTATTGTCTTTCACACGGCTGACCTTTGCACCAAGGAAG
>CACZOS010000262.1 GCA_902782815.1 uncultured Lachnospiraceae bacterium
ATCTGATAGGGATGGGTGGTAAAGCTGTTAAACCCGTCCGAGATCAGAGATCCGAGAGAACACTGGGGAACAGGGATGCCCAGACCGACGAAGGAGAGGAAAGCCTCGGTGAAGATCGCCGTCGGAATAGAAAACATAACCTGTGTGATAATGGGGCCGATAATGTTGGGAAGCACTTCCTTAAAGATGATGAAGAAGCTTCCGGCACCCAGGGTCCTTGAGGCCAGGACGAACTCCTGCTCCTTTAATTTCAGCATCTCCGCCCGGGCAATCCGGCTCATGCCCACCCATTCGGTGAGCATCAGGGCGATGATGATGGTGAGCATACCCGGCTTGAAAACCAGGAGGAGGAGGGTAACGATAACCAGTCTGGGAATGGAGTTGGCTATTTCCAGGATCCTCTGCATGACCATATCCGTCTTCCCCCCGAAATAACCGGAGATCAGACCATAACTCATACCGATGATCATATCGATGACCGCGGCCACCACCGCGATGATCAGGGACACCCTGGCACCGTGCCAGGTACGGGTCCAGATATCCCGGCCGAAATTGTCGGAACCGAACCAGTAATAAGTATCGTCCAGTCCCTTATCTTTATAGTTGTTCACCAGGGTAACTCCCTGGACGGTATTCAGTTTTTCCGAACCATCGAAGATCCCCATCTTTTCCAGCCCCTGGACACGGGGAGCCAGACTTTTCTCCGCCAGAATCTGGCCGGAATAGGTATATTTGTTCATATTGGGTCCGATGATCGCCATGATGGTGATCAGAAGGATCATGGTCATGCCGAAAACGGCACTCCCTTTGCGGAAAAACCGGTAGGATACTTCTTTCCAGAAGCTTTGTGCTTTAAAATTGGTGTCAATTTCCAGATCTCCGGCATTGTCTTTGAGGACAAAATCCGCGTCTGTGGGAACATAGGCTGCCGCTGCTTCAGGAAGGGCAGCAACTTTTTCTTTTTTGAAAAACATAAGCAGATACCACCTTCCTTAAGCATCGTCCTTAGCCAGGCGGATCCTCGGATCGATGATACCGTAGAGGATATCCACCACAAGCATAATCACGATATACATTGCCGAGTAGATGAAACTCAGCGAGATGACCACGTTGTAATCATTGGACTGGATCGCGTTAACCAGAAGCGATCCCACTCCCGGGATGGAGAAGATCTTCTCCACCACCAGTGAACCCGTCATCAGGTCAACGATCAGAGGCGCCAGAACCGTGATGATGGGAATAAGCGCATTGCGCAGGGCATGGCGGAAGATCAGCGAAGAACCTGATATTCCCTTGCTCTCTGCCAACAGCATATATTCACTTCCCAGCACTTCCAGCATCTCCGTCCTGGTAAACCTGGCGATGGAAGCCATGGTAAACATGGAAAGCGAAATGCTGGGCAGTACACTGGAGTTCAGTGCCTGGGACGTATTGTAAAGCATGGGGAACAAATGCCATTTATAGCCGAACTGAAAACTCAGGGCCAGGGCAAATACATAGGATGGTACGGATACACCGATAACAGAGATGACCGTACACAGGGTATCCAGTATCGTATCATGGCAGAGTGCCGCGATCAGGCCCAGAATCAGGCCCACGATGGCGCCGAGGGCCACTGCATATCCTCCGATGGCAATTGACACCGGGAGCCTCACAGCAATCAGCTGGGCGATCGGTGTGTTTTTTGAAATCTTGTAACTTACACCGAAATCTCCACGCAGCATGTTGGACACATAGCGGAGGAACTGGACCACCACCGGCTGGTCCAGGCCGTATTTGGCATAGAGGATAGCCTTCTGGTCGGCAGTCAGCTTCTCATCGTTAAAGGGAGAACCCGGCATAAGCTGCATGAGGATAAACAGGACAAGAAGTATGACCAGCAAAGTAAATATTGCGGTGATCACACGTTTCGCAACGTATTTTTTCACGTTTATTCTCCTCTCAGGGATTCAATACAAAAGGTAAAGATAAGGCCGTACAATGCACTTCATTGTACGGCCCGGAACCAGGGTACTAAAGCGACCCTGTCATCTGATTCAGATTATTCACTTGCCTTTGAAGCATTCTTGTATACACGGTTCAAAGCAACCGGATGGAATTCGATACCGGTAACCTTGGAGCTGAGCATCTCTGCGTTGCACTGTCCGTAGATCGGGAAGATCACTGCTTCATTCAGTACGATGGCTTCCGCATCGAAAAGCTGTGCCCAGCGGGCTTCCGGATTCATCGCGGTTTCCCCTGTGGTACATTCTTTGATGATGGCATCGTATTCTTCGTTGCTCCAGAGACCATAGTTGTTGTCGTTGCCTGTTACCCACATGCCAAGGTAGGTCATGGGATCAGCATAGTCCGGTCCCCAGCGGGTAAGGGCAAGCTGGAAATTGCCGTCCTGCATATCCTCAACCCTCTGCTTCTTCGGCTCTGTTCTTAAAGTGATGGTCAGGCCGGGAAGAGTGGTCTCCCACTGCTCTTTAAGTACGGTGGAAACCTTCTTGGGGGCGTCGTCATCATCTACGATCATCTCAAGCTCAAGGCTGTCGATGCCTGCTTCTTTAAGGCCTTTTTCCCAAAGCTCAGCTGCCTTTGCGGCATCAAAGTTACATACGTCTTTATGCATCTCCTGATCCTCGGAGAAATCCTTGCCGTCAGGACCTGTACAGAAATCCTTGGGTACGGCACGATAGGAAGCCTGGGATCCGTCTTTCAATACATCTGCGGTGATGGTCTCACGATCGATGGCCATAGTGAGGGCCATACGGATGTTGAGGTTCTTTAAGGCATCTACCTGATCGATGTTGGGGCTGACATACCAGAGGTAGCCTGCGCCGATTGCCTGGAATTCATCGCTGCCTGCAACCTGGTCTACCTGGTCACCGTTGATGAGGGTAGTATCAAGGTCGCCGTTCTGGTAGCTCATAAGAGCCTGCTGGGAATCCTGGATCACCTGATAGCTGATACCGGAAAGTTTTACTCTGTCTGCATCCCAGTAATCATTGTTCTTGGTAAGATGCAGAGAGTTTCCTGCTACTGTATAGTCATCCACGATAAACGCACCGTTGCTGAGAACGGTATCTGCGCTGGTTCCGTAGCTGTCACCGGCATTGGTAAAGAACTCTTCGTTCATCGGGTAGAAGGTCGGGAAGTACATCAGGCTTAAGAAATAGCTGACCGGCACATTGAGTTCAACCTTAAGGGTCTTCTCATCTACTGCCGTAACACCAAGCTCGCTCTTATCCTTCTTGCCGTTGATGATATCCTCGGCATTCTTAACCTGGCCGATATCACTGAGCATGTAGGAATACTCGGAAGCAAGGTCCGGATCTACCGCTCTCTGCCATGCGAAAACAAAGTCCGCTGCAGTGACGGGTGTTCCGTTGCTCCATTTTGCATCCCTGAGATGGAAAGTATATTCTTTTCCGTCTTCAGAGATATCATAGGACTCTGCGATAGCCGGAACGGGCTGTCCGTCAGCGTCCATCTGCATCAGACCATCCGTGTAGTTCGCGATAAACTCAAAGGATGTTCCGTCGGTTGCAACCTGGGGATCCAGAGACTCAACGCCGGTCTCGATCATGACGTTAAGGTCGGTATTTCCCGCTGCAGGTGCTGCACCGGTTGATTTTTCAGCGCTTCCGCCGCCGTTGCTGCTGCTGCCGCAGCCCGCAAGGCCGGCGATCATAGCCATGGCAAGGATAAGCGCCAAAACTGACTTTTTCATGTTGTTCTCCTCCTTTTGATACTTTTGGCAGTTCTTCCGGAACACAGGTAAAATGCCGGAAGAATACGGGGTGCGTAGGCCGCACCTCAAAAACAAAGGTATTATAACACTTCTATACATTAAATGCAAGAACCGATAAATTGCAAAATCGAGGGTGAAAATGACCCTTTACAGCACGCTGGCCAGGAACTGCTGAGCCTTGGGATGCTTCGGGTTGGAGAACATCTCTTCCGGAGTATTTTCTTCCAGAATCTCCCCGTCGCCCATAAAGATTACCCGGTCCGCCACCTCCCTGGCAAAACCCATCTCATGGGTAACCACCACCATGGTCATTCCCTGCTGGGCCAGATCTTTCATAACATTAAGCACCTCTCCCACCAGCTCGGGGTCCAGGGCGGATGTGGGCTCGTCAAAAAGCATGATCTTGGGCTCCATGGCCAGGGCTCTTGCGATGGCCACACGCTGCTGCTGTCCGCCGGACAGACGGTTAGGATATTCATCCGCCTTATCGGAGAGCCCGACTTTTTCCAGAAGATCTGTAGCTCTTCTCTCTGCCTCCTCCTGACTGACCTTGCGGACATGGAGCGGCGCGATCTCTATATTTTCTCTTGCCGTTTTATGGGGAAAAAGATTAAAGCGCTGGAAAACCATACCCATCTCCAGAAGGGCTGCCTTGTGGGCTTCCGGATCCATCCTCTCCACGATATGCCCCTTGTGGGCCCGGCAGAAAAGCTGATCCTCGATATAGATGCTTCCTTCTGTAATGGTCTCAAGCGTATTTAAAGACCGGAGAAAGGTGGATTTCCCGGCACCGGACGGTCCGATGATAACGATCACTTCCCCGGGTTCCACTGTGAGGTTCACATTTTTCAGTACTTCAAGCTCCCCAAAACTCTTACACAGATTCTCAGTTCGGATAATAGACATGACAACCTCCTATTCGTAGATAGAGTTCTTCTTCTCCAGATAATTGAAGACGAAGGTGAAAAATGCCGTGATGATCAGGTAAATGATCATGGCGGGGATATAGACTAAAGCTGTGGCCGAGGAGGATGAGATGGCGCGGGTGGTCTTGGTCAGATCCGTAAGACCGATGATGGCAACCAGGGATACATCCTTCAATACCATGATGAACTCATTACCTACCGGCGGGATAAGCCGGCGGACTGTCTGAGGGATGATGATCAGCCGCATGGTCTGCCCGTAGGTCATACCCAGGGCTTTGGCCGCCTCAAACTGCCCGTGATCAATGGACTGGATACCCGCCCGGATATTTTCCGCCAGATAGGCCGCGGAATTCATGACGTAGGCGATCAATGCCGCCACAAATGCACTTTTAATGGTCAGATTTTTATTGAACTGGGGCAGACCGAAATAAATGAAATAGATCTGCATCAGAAGGGGAGTTCCCCGGAAGAAAAAGATATAGGCGCTGCAGGGAAGGCGGAAGATGGGGTTCTTTGACATCTTCCCCAAGGCCAGGAATACACTGAAGATCAGACCCAGTCCCACCGAAAGGATGGTCATGGTAATGGTCAGTTTGGCTCCGTTTAAAAGCTGTGGAATCCACGTTATTATCTTCTCTAAACTAGTCATAAAAATTTCTCCGTTCTAAGCTATGGATGAAGGACTTGTATGCTGTTCCCAAAAAAGTTGCCGGAGCTGCATGTGCAACGTCCGGCAACTTCGCAACATTTCTAATCAATCAGGTCAAATCTGCCCGATTTCTTTTCAAAGCAACGGGTGACAAGGATTATTTGATCGGATCATCACTTCCGAAATATTTTGTGGAGATCTCGGCAAGTTTTCCGTTGTCTCTGAGGTTCTTAAGGGAAGCCTCGAGCCTATCCTTCAGTGTGTCATTACCCTTCTTCATGCACATAACGATGGGTTCTTTTGTGGGGGACTGCCATACGGTCTTGTAATCGGAAGCGGCATCGCCCAGATAGTATGCAGCCACAACAGAGTCTGTACATACGGAATCCACACGGCCGGCTTTCAGCTCATCAAATGCGTTGATGACTTTCTCATACTGGCGAAGATCAGCGCCGAGCCCTTCCTTGTTATAGTCCTGAATGATGTAGTCCGCTGTTGTCTCCATCTGTACGGCGATG
Organism: uncultured Lachnospiraceae bacterium; assembly: GCA_902782815.1. Lineage (GTDB taxonomy): Bacteria > Bacillota > Clostridia > Lachnospirales > Lachnospiraceae > Anaerobutyricum. The sequence goes on from CACZOS010000262.1 coordinate 5,833, forward strand.
GATTTTCCCTTGGTCTCCTCGATACTGGAAATGTCGGAATCCTTCGGAACAACCAGAACAGGAGCATTGGCGATATAGGTTTCGGAAAGCAGATAGTTCTCATCCCTGTCCGGAGTAAAACTTACACAGGACAGGATCACATCATATTTGTCCGTGTCAACGCCGGCAAAGATGCCATCCCATGCGGTATCCACCAGTTCCAGCTTCAGTCCCATGTCATCTGCCAGAGCCTGTGCAAGTTCCATATCGAAACCGATAGGTGTGCTGCCGTCCTCATCGAAGTACTCCATCGGCGGATAGCCGATCTCGGTACCAACCATAAGGGTTCCTTCTTTAAGTAAACCACCTTCTGCATCAGCCTTGCCGGATGAACCGCAACCGGCGAGCATGCAGGCTGCCATAATACCGGCAAGCATAACTGCCCATAATCTCTTCATAAGTCTCTCCTCCATACTTCTTGATACAACACTTTAAAGTTCCAGTTATTGTTACGTACTAGAGTACCACTCTATATGCAGATTTGTCAATAAATATTCAGTACTTTATTCCTTCACAGCGATAATAATATTCCCACCGCTGCAGATGCCCCGATATAAATAATGGGATGCTTGCCGGTCAGCTTATATACCAGGAAAAGCACAATGCCGAAGACAATGGCCAGAGGCCGGAATAAATCCGCCGGATTGTGGGTCTGTCCGAAAAGCTCTGCCTGCAGAAAAGCGATCCTGGCCACACTCAGGCCTGCCACGAAAATGAGTCCGGTGGAAGCAGCCCTAAGCCCGTACATGGCATACTGGACATATTTGTTGGTCTTGAACCGTTCCAGGATATTTGCCACCAGGATGATAATGATGACGGACGGGGCGACCAGACCCAGGGCAGCGATGATGCCGCCGGGGATACCGGCGATGGTAAAACCGGTAAAGGTGGCCATATTCACCCCCATGGGGCCGGGGGTTGATTCGGAGACCGCCACCATGTTGGCAATATCCTTAACGGTGAACCATCCCGTCTTGGCCTGCATCTCATAGAGGAAGGGCAAGGTGGCAAGTCCGCCGCCTATGGTAAAAAGTCCTGTCTTAAAAAATTCCCAGAATAACTGAAGATAGATCATTTTTCCACCTCCTTATGGGCCCGCTTTTTTTCTCCCATAACCTTGATCAGGACACCGGCTGCCCCGGCGGCCAGAACCAGACTGTAGGTGGGAAGGCCCGTAAAGAGGGACAGAGCCATGACTCCCAGAAAAATGATGACTGCGGCCGCATCCACCAGGGATTTTTTAGCCAGCTTGAAGACCGCATCGAAAACCAGCACACACACACAGACTCTGACACCGGCCAGGGCGTGCTGGACCAGAGCAATCCGGGCGAAATTA
>CACZOS010000263.1 GCA_902782815.1 uncultured Lachnospiraceae bacterium
CACATTGAAATTTCAAGTGCGCCCAGCTAAGGGTGTAATGTTTAGTGGGTGGAAATCCCACTCGGTAAGGTGTCAGCCGCACCACCGATAGCAACCTTGGGCTGGCCACGGCAACGTGGAGGGTCAAGCGTAGGAAGTTAGGCGGCAGGGTCATAAGGCATATCAGCCCCGAAATACAATAAACTCTTGCGTGCAAACGTGCTTTGAAACACGGAAGGCTACACACGGACAAACGCGAAAGGCGAGGATGTCAGTGACGCAACGGGGTCGCAAGGTCAGCCATGTCGTACAATGACATTACATCAACTGGGGAGAGCCTGTGACTTCCATATCAGGCTTGTGTGAAGTCAGTAATGTATAAGTGGTATGCCTGACAACTCACGAAGGAGGGCAAACGAGTCACAGGCAGTCGGATGGCCGCATAGTACCGATGAAGGCGGGTAACGCCGCTGGAGGGAAGGCGAGAGAGGACTGATCCTCACAGTCCTGCCATGCAAAGTCATATTGCTGAGGAAACATCATCCATACGCAGAAATGGAGGTTATGGTGGAAACGAAATTAGCAAGAATATCTCAGTTATCGTATGAAAACAGGAATAATCCAACCTTCAGATTTCTGTCACTGGCACATCTCATTGACATGAAGATGTTAATAGATTGCCACAGAAACATGGACAAGGATAAGGCAGTAGGTGTTGATGGAATCACGAAAGAGGCTTACAGCGAACACCTCAACGAAAATCTGGAAGACCTGCTTGACAGAATGAAGCGGAATGCCTACAAACCGAAGCCAGCCAGAAGAGTATACATTCCAAAGGACAACGGGAAAACGAGGCCACTGAGCATCTATTGTTATGAGGATAAGCTGGTACAGGAAGCAATCCGGAGAATTCTGGAAGCGATCTTTGAACCACTGTTCTATGATGAAATGATGGGATTCAGGCCGAAACGTAGTTGTCATCAGGCATTGCGGAAGCTAAACGTAATGCTGGAACGGAGATATACGAACTATGTGCTGGATGCAGACATTAAAGGCTTCTTCAATCATCTGGATCATGATTGGATTATGAAGTTCATAGGATCAAAGGTGAAAGATCCGAACTTTCTGAGAATCATAAAGCGGATGCTGAAAGCAGGTATCATGGAGGATTACCAGTATGAACCGACGGAAGAAGGTTCTGGACAGGGATCGGTCTGTTCACCTGTGATTGCAAACATTTATATGCATTATGTCCTGCTATGGTGGTTCCATGAAAGGGTTAGACCGGCATTGAAAGGATATACCGGCATCATTGTCTATGCAGATGATTTCGTGGTATGTTTTCAATACAAAGACCAGGCAGTGAGATTCTATGAATCCTTGAAACGTAGAATGGAAAACTTTGGGTTGAGTCTGGAGGAAGAAAAGAGCCGACTCCTGGAATTCGGTCGTTTCGCTGCTGAAAACCGGGAACTGGCTGGAAAAGGGAAACCGGAAACCTTCAATTTTCTGGGCTTTACACACTACTGTTCTAAAAGCAGGAACGGCAAATTCAGAGTAAAGAGGAAAACCAGCAGAAAGAAATTCGCAAAGAAGAGCAGGGAAATAAACAGGAAGTTATGTCAAATGAGGACATTGCCTGTCCCTGTGATCATCTTTAAGCTGAATCAGATTCTGACAGGATATTACCATTACTACGGAATTACTGATAATAGTAAAAGCCTCAATAACTTCTATTACACTGTAAGGAAGAGATTGTTCTATTGGCTTAACAGAAGAAGTCAAAAGAAAAGCTATAGCTGGGAAGGCTTCAATGAAATGATGAAAGCCTACCCGCTAAAGAGGCCGAGAATATATGTCAGTATTTACGGATAATTGATGAACAATCCGCTTTGCAAGGAGCCGGATGCGGAAAAGCCGCACGTCCGGATCTGTAGAGGGACTGACCTCATAAGGGGTCAGTCTACTCGACCAATACTCGTAGCTCTGAATCGGCAGAACGGTGTCACATATTAAGAAAATTGGCACCGATTGTAGTGCCCGGTAAAAGGGTGCTTAACGGTGCCATATTTTGGGTTCTTCCGCATGGATTAGTTTTTTCTGAAATATTATCCTGACTGG
>CACZOS010000264.1 GCA_902782815.1 uncultured Lachnospiraceae bacterium
ATGATCCGTCATCGACGATATCAATCCCGGCCACAACCTCCACATCCTCCATGGGCCTGATCAGGTCACAGACCACGTGTCCCATGAAACCGCTGCATCCGTGTACGATCACTCTGGTCATGATAAAACCTCCTCCTTATTCCTTGATGAGACCTACCTCGATCATCGCTTTTTTAAGGCGTTCGGCATGTTCCGGTTCCATCTCGCTTAAAGGTCTTCTGAGAATGCCCGGGCAGAATCCCATAAATTCCATGGCTTTCTTGACCGGAATCGGATTCACTTCACAAAACAGGGCATTGATCAGTTCCATATATTTGATCTGCAGGGCTGCGCTCTTCTCCACATTTCCCGCAAAGTATTCCGCGCACATATTGTGGGTATCTTCCGGAGCGATGTTGGCCAGGACCGAGATGACACCCTTGCCGCCCAGGGAGAGTACCGGAACGATCACATCATCATTTCCGGAATAGATATCGATATCACCCTGGGTATCGTACATCAGTCTTGCGGTGTGGGCCAGACTGCCGGTGGCATCCTTTACACCCACGATATTATCCACATCTTTTACCAGGCTGGCAATAGTACCGGTCTCCAGCTTCACTCCCGTTCTGCTGGGCACATTATACATGATGATGGGAAGGTCCGTGTGCTTCGCTATATGGGTGTAGTGATCGATAAGGCCTTTCTGGGTGGACTTGTTGTAATAGGGGGTGACGATGAGCGCCCCGTCGGCTCCGGCACGTTCCGCTTCCTGGGTAAGGAAAACGGCAGTCCGTGTGCTGTTGGAGCCTGTGCCGGCTACAACCGGGATACGCTTGTTAACCCGGTTTACGCAGTAACGGATCGCTGCGATGTGCTCCTCATGGTTCAATGTGGATGCTTCGCCGGTGGTTCCCATAACGATGATGGCATCCGTTTTATTCTCCACCTGATAATCTATGATCTTGCCGAAGCGGTCGTAATCCGTATTATAATTCTGATCAAAGGGGGTGACGATCGCCACGCCTGAACCTTTAAAAATTGCCATGTCCTGATCCTTTCTGATTATTTTCTCTGTCTGGTCAACAAGTTTCTCTATAGATCGGCGGAAGATCTGGGATCAAGTATCCCTCTCTTCTTCTCCCTCTCCGTGGTTATACAGTAAATGCTGTCCGCCAGCTGACGGATGCTGTCGGGAAGGATCCTTCCGGTAAGAATAAGGTCCATGGAATCATCTTTGCGATGGACTAGTTCCACCAGTTCCTCTTCCGAAATGATGCCAAGTTCCACAAGGCCGAAGACCCCATCCAGAATAAGCAGATCACACTGGGCGGTATCCATCACCTTGCGGGCGTAGGACAGGCCCATCCGGATATTCATCACCTGTTCCCGGCGCTTCTCCTCCGGAAGATTGGTATAATCATCCATTCCGCTTTCAAAGCGGAAGACCTGCAGTTCCGGTTCAAGTTTCTTCAGAAATTCAAGAGTTTCAGAGTGTTTACAACGCAAAAACTGTACCATGATGGCTGTCTTGCCTGATCCGGCCACGCGGATTCCCAGGCCCAGGACAGCGGTGGTTTTTCCTCTTCCTTTTCCGTAATAAACCTGTATACTTCCTTCGTCCATAACCGTACCTTTCTCCATGATGCATATTTGGTTCATAATATCACATAACATGTAAAAAATCTACTCTGAAAAGAATCTGGGCTCATCATCCCTGCCCAGGACCATAAAACCGTCATATCCCTGTTCTTCCAGTCTGTTCAGGAACTTGCCCAGCTTTTTGGGCTTCAGGAAGAGGGAGACGGCATACCGGTCTCTCAGACTTTCTGCTCTGCGGATTGCCTCTCCGATCTCCTTCTCCTCATAGAACAATACCATCTTGGCAGGCTTGTCCTTCAACGCTTCTTTCCGGTCGGTCAGGATACTGAATATCCGCTCGAATCCGATGGAAAATCCCACTGCGGGAATCTGCTCCTTCACAAACTTGCCGATAAGATTGTCATACCTGCCGCCTCCGGCGATGGAGCTGCCGAAGTCCAGAGACTCGATCTCAAATACCGTTCCGGTATAATAGCCCTGCCCTCTCACCAGGGTCATGTCGTACTCCACACTGTAACGTCCGTCGGCCAGCGCATTGGAGGTATCAATGATCATGGCCAGGGTATCGATCCGGTCTGTGTGTCCGCAAAGGCTTCCCACATAATCCAGGGTAAAGGGGGCATTCCCGATCATCTTCATAAAGTTCATGATCACTTCGGGAGCGAATTCTTTTGCCCGCAGTTCTTCCTCCACTCCTTCAGGACCGATCTTGCCCAGCTTGTCAAAGCTGATGCAGACACTGTCAAGCTGATCCTCCGCAAATCCGGCGGACAGCAGGATCTCTTTTAAAATCCGGCGGTCGTTGACCTTGATCTTAAACCGGTCGATCCCGATGTTCAAAAGAGCCTTGGCCGTCGTGTGGATCAGCTCGATCTCGCAGGTGGGAGAATCAGAACCCAGGATATCGATGTCACACTGCATGAATTCTCTGAGTCTTCCCTTCTGGGGGCGCTCCGCGCGATATACCTTATCCATCTGGATCACTTTAAAGGGATTGGGCAGGGCGGCTCTGTTGTTGGCATAATAACGGCTTAAGGGCAGGGTGAGGTCATAGCGGAGTCCGAGATCCGCAATCTTATCCGGATCACCTGCCTCAATCGCTTTCCTCAGTTTGTCCCCTCTTTTCATCACTTTGAAGATAAGGTTCAGATTATCTCCCCCGTCACTCTTATCCAGATTTTCAATATCCTCGAGAATGGGTGTATTTATTCTCTGGAAGCCGCAGGATTCGTAGGTCTCGCCGATCTTCCTCTGCAGATACTCCCTGAGTTCTGCCTGGGCGGGTAAATAGTCATTTGTCCCTTTCACCGGAGTGATCTTCATTTTCTTTCCTCCCTTTTCTCTCTCTGTGTATCTTTATCTCTTCCATATGACAAAGTATAAGACAAAAAGGCTGCCCCTTTTGAGCAGCCTTATCGTATTCTTTCCAAATCATTATTACAGCGTTTTCCCTAATCAGCGACATACTGTGCAGGATATTCCACAGTTTCCTGGAAATACTCCATCTTGCTGACCGAAACCTCGTAGGCGATCATCTTTATCACATCGAGATCATTCAGCTTCTTCTGATATTCTCTGCTCTGGATCCTTCCCCACAGCCGGACCCTGCTCCCGACCGGAAGCGTCCTGGCATATCTGGCATTCCTGCCCCAGCAGATACACGGGATGTAATCGGACTTGCTGTAGGCCCGGTTAACCGCAAGGAGAATATCGGCGATCTCTCTTCCGAAGGGAGTGACCCGGTAGATAGGTTCCTTACAGATATATCCGTCCAGAAAGATCATGTTGGGTTCCAGGTTGTCGAGATGGTCCAGCAATACATACTCCCGGACAAAGAGGGAGAGGATCAGATGATTCTTATGTCCCACATGCTGATTAAAGGAGCGGAACTGTCCTCTCACTTCCATATACTGCCCAAGGTAGGACTGATCTACATCGATAATACGCTCGGATATAAGCAGCGGTATGATATCATTGGACTCACTGAGTCTGCTCACCTTCAGTTTTACATAGTAGAAACCCTCTCCGAACACTTCATGACTGTATTCAAATTCAGAGACGATCTCCCCTTCGACAACCACCTGATTATTCTGTAATAATTGTTCTGCCATAGTTTATTCCTCCTGTCCGCAGCAAGCCATCTGATGATTAATGTGGTCTTCAAAACAATGGGCTGCAATTCCGGTCAGATCCTGCCGGACTTTGAGGAGAAATCGACATTTCAGGCAGATTATTCCGTCTTTATAAAACAGATTCAGTATAATAATTCTGCTATAAAATGTCAACCTAAAATAATGCTGACAGACCCGATGTTTTTCCTCTTATGTCCTGATTTGTGTCCGGGGGGATTCCTTCCGGTCGGCATCTCCCCCACCCTTTTTTTCCTCTTGGTGTTGTTTCTTTTTCTCCGATATGGTAGAATTATTTGGTTTACTGAAAATAAAAATCTAAGCTGATCAATAGAAAGAAGGCCATTTATGAAAATATCCAGAGAAGATGTCCGCAACGTAGCCATCATTGCTCATGTCGATCACGGCAAAACGACCCTGGTGGATGAACTCCTTAAACAGAGCGGTACCTTCCGCGAACATCAGGAAGTCGTGGAGCGGGTGATGGACTCCAACGATATTGAAAGAGAACGGGGAATTACCATCCTTTCCAAAAATACCGCTGTGACCTATGACGGGGTAAAGATCAATATCGTAGATACTCCCGGCCATGCCGATTTCGGTGGCGAGGTGGAACGCGTCCTGAAAATGGTGGACGGTGTCATCCTGGTGGTGGATGCCTTCGAAGGACCGATGCCCCAGACAAAATTCGTGCTGAAAAAAGCCCTGGAACTCAATCACCCCGTGATCGTCTGTGTCAACAAGATCGACCGTCCCGAAGCCCGGCCCGAAGAAGTCATGGATGAAGTCCTTGAACTCTTTCTGGAGCTGGATGCCGATGATGATCAGCTGGACAGTCCCTTCGTCTATGCCTCAGCCAAATCCGGCATAGCCATGCTGGAACTCAGTGAGAAAGGCACGGACATGCGTCCTCTCTTTGAGACCATCATCAACCATATCCCGGCACCCACCGGTGACCCCGATGCCGATACACAGGTTCTGATCAGCACCATCGATTACAACGAATATGTGGGAAGGATCGGCGTAGGCAAGGTGGAAAACGGTTCCATCCGCGTCAATCAGGATGTTCTCCTGGTCAATCATCACGATAAATCCTTCAGCAGGAAGGAACGGATCAGCAAACTCTATGAATTCTCCGGCCTTGAAAAAGTGGAGGTGAAAGAAGCCACAGTGGGCTCCATCGTGGCCATATCCGGAATCTCCGACATCCATATCGGGGATACCATCTGTTCACCCGATAACCCCCGGCCTATCCCCTTCCAGAAGATCTCGGAGCCTACCATCGCCATGCAGTTCATCGTCAATGACAGTCCCCTGGCCGGCAAAGAGGGCAAATATGTCACTTCCCGCCACCTCCGGGACAG
>CACZOS010000265.1 GCA_902782815.1 uncultured Lachnospiraceae bacterium
CATATCGACAGCATAATCCCGTACCCAGAATAAAATAAAAAGGTAGTGACCATCCCCTGTCCGACACATTTCAAAAAACTGAAAGCCAACTCATCCCGCGGTCCACAGGTGATATACTGTTTAAAATGGCTCAGAAATACCATCATCACGAATACACCATTCACGCATTGCGTATGTCCCCGTGATATATACTCCCGATTTCCCTCCGGCATTATTCTCATGCCGATGACAGATATGATAAAAAATGCGTATAAGAAATAATCCACTTACAGCCCTCGATCAGTCAAAAACAAATGTCTCCTGGATACCAAGCCATTGCTCGTCTTTTTCAGACAGTTTCAACGGAGTTCCGTCTTGCAGACAGTACCCAATCGCCGATGGTGATCCTGCATATTCCCCTACAAGTTCCGGCCACTCGATACCAATCTGAGGATCGTTCCACGCAAGACCACCCTCATCATTCGGATGATAGAAATCATCACATTTGTAAATGAATTCTGCAAGATCAGAAAGCACCAGGAATCCATGCGCAAATCCCCTCGGAATCAGGAACTGCTTCTTGTTCTCCTCCGATAAGAGCTCTCCATGCCAGCGCCCAAATGTATCCGATCCCTTCCTCAGATCCACCACCACATCAAAGACCTTTCCCCTGACCACTCTGACCAGCTTAGTCTGCGGATATTCCTTTTGGAAATGCAGCCCCCTTAAGACACCCTTCGAACTACAGGATTGATTATCCTGCACGAAATCAATATCTAATCCAGCCTCCTCCATATCCTTCTTATTATAGGTCTCCATGAAGTATCCACGTCCATCCCCATGGACCTTCGGGAAGATCACACAGAGCCCCTTAATACCATTCACATCATAATCCACTTTAATCTGTCCCATATCATCTATCTCCTTGAAACATACTATTACAGCATTCTTAACAACTCTATCATATCATGTGCTGATAAAAAAAGAAAGATACCAGGAAAGGAGGAAAGGTACCAGGTACCATTACAAAATTGTTACATAAGAGGGCAAAAGGTGCCAGGTACCTTTACAGAATTGTTAATCATATATACAATGATAAAAGGGTATTTGATGACGTATTCATTATGTTTATGAATTATATGCAGGAGGTATCGTATGAGAAATGTAACTTTGGGCAGCACTGGTATTATGGTTAAGCAGAATGCGTTTGGTGCGCTGCCGATTCAGAGGCTTTCGACGGGGGATGCTGTGGCGATTCTGCGGCGAGCTTATGATGGGGGTATGAGATATTTTGACACGGCGAGGGCCTATTCTGACAGTGAGGAGAAGATGGGGATTGCCTTTGATGGAATGCGAGAGAAGATTTTTATCGCGACGAAGACGATGGCAAGGACGCCGGAGGATTTCTGGAAGGATCTTGAGAAGTCATTGGAATTGCTGAAGACGGATTATATTGATGTGTATCAGTTCCATTGTGTGGAGCAATGCTATCGTCCGGGTGACGGAACAGGGATGTATGAGTGTATGCTTGAAGCGAAGGAGCAGGGGAAGATCCGGCATATCGGTGTGACTGCCCACAAGATCAAAGTGGCTTTCGAGCTGGTGGAGTCCGGACTTTATGAGACGATGCAGTTCCCGTTCTCCTATCTGTCCGGAGACCAGGAGGTTGCGCTTGTAAAATCTTGTGCCGAACACAATGTAGGTTTTGTCTGCATGAAAGGCCTTGCCGGAGGATTGATTACGAATTCCAGAGCGGCCATGGCTTTCTTATCACAATATGAAAATGCACTGCCAATCTGGGGCATCCAGAAGGAAACTGAGCTTGATGAATGGCTGTCCTACATGGACGAAACACCAGCCTACACAGACGAAATCAGCGCATTTGTAGAAGAAGAGCGTCGCAATCTCGCCGGCAACTTCTGTCGAGGCTGCGGATACTGCGAACCCTGCCCGGCAGGCATCACGATCCACCAGTGTGCGAGGATGTCCCTCATGCTCCGCCGTGCGCCAAGCGCCGCCTGGCTCAATGACTACTGGCAGAAAGAAATGGCAAAAATCGAAGGCTGCCTGCACTGTAACAAATGCATGAGCCACTGCCCATATGAGCTGAACACCCCGAAACTCCTCGAAGACAATCTGGAAGACTACCGGAAAGTCCTGCGCGGAGAGGTCTCAGTGAACTAGGTAACCTTACACTGTCAGGGGAGATCTTCTGTTTTTGCAGATACCATCGGAACCTGTAATCGGATCGCCCTGGCGCTGCAATTGTGGATGCATTGACCGCAGCGGATACATTCCATGGAATTCGGATTTTTGGACGGGTCTACATCCATAGGGCAGGTCTCCTGGCATATGCCGCAGGAAATGCATGCGCCCGGATCTATTTCTAACCGGACCAGACTGACCTTATTGAAGAATCCATAAAATGCGCCGAGTGGGCAAAGGGTTTTGCAAAAAAACCGGATGGTAACGAGGCAGCCGATGATCGTCATAAATGCGATCGCGACCTTGACTATCATTGCCAGTCCGACCATGGCCCTGAGCCTGCTGTCTACGGCCAGCAAAGGCAGCCCACCTTCTAAAGTCCCGGCCGGACAGATGAATTCACAAAAATACGGGTTCCCCATGCCGACGGCATTGGTAAGGACCACCGGCAACAGAAAGACGACAATCAAAAGCATACCATACTTGATGTATTTGAAGCCGGCCGGCAGTTTCTTCCTGGGAAATGGGATCTTATACAGGAGCTCCTGCAGGAGCCCGAAAGGACAGAGAAATCCACAGACG
>CACZOS010000266.1 GCA_902782815.1 uncultured Lachnospiraceae bacterium
TCACAGCAGTCCTTCCGTATCCTTGACCATGGAAATGAACTGTTCCACATCGCGTCCATTTGTCAGGACATTGATGCACTCATTAAACTTGCTGAAGAAACCGGCAGGCGCAATTGCTTTTCCGATCAGGCTGGGGACGATTACATGATCCTGGAAATCAGCCATTGCAGATGCGACATATGCACCGGAATCAAAGGAGTCCGCACTGATATCGATTCTTGCAGGGATGGATCCCTTATTCACACTGACGCCAATCTGGGCAACCGGGTCGATGGTAAATTCGACAAAAGCCTTTCCGCCTTCGGTATTCTTTGCCTTCGCCGGCACAAGGAATGCGTCAAATTCAGCAAGGAAGAAGTCCTCGGTTCCGGGAGCTTCAAACCAGCCAAAATCCACGTCCGGTTCCATTCCGATCGTCTGGAAGAAACCTGCCGCCCAATCGCCCATGGCAAGCATTGCAGCATCACCGTCTACAACAAGCTGCGCCGCATCCTGCCAGTCAAGAGCGCTGTGGTTCTCATTTACATAGTCAAGCAGTTTATTAAAGGTCTCCGCTGCGGCACGAACTTCATCGCTGTCCATGGCGAGTTCTCCCTGGAAGACCTTGTCATGCCCTTCCACGCCAGCCTGTGCCAGCAGGACTTCCTCAAAGATCAGCGTTGCCCATGTCGGGTTATTATCGCCGAGCGCCAGAGGAGTGATACCCGCCTCTTTCAGTTTCTCAGCGCATGCAAAGAACTCATCCCAGGATCCGGGAACTTCTATTCCGTTCTCTTCAAAGACCTTCTTGTTGTACCAGATCATGTTATCTCTTCCGATGTTGATCGGAACACCATAGACATGACCATCCTTCGTGTTCATTTCAACGATTCTCTCCGGAAGCAGATCATACCAGCCATTCGCTTCATAGATATCGTCCAGCACCAGAATCTGGTCGCCTTCCGTCCACTGAAGCGTATCATAGCCTCCATTTGCCTGGAAAACATCGGGCGGATCTCCTCCTGCCATTCTCGTGGCAAGTACAGCCTGCGCATTTGTTCCTCCGCTTCCCGCAACAGCTGAGTTGATGACTTCTATGCCTTCATTCTGTTCCTGAAAACCTTCCACGATGGCATTTAATGCTTCTGCCTCACCGCCTCCTGTCCACCAGCTCATGATCTCAACGCTTCCGGGGGCCGCTTCTTCTGCCATGGCGGTAACGCCGCCCATAGCAGTCAATATCATGGCCGTCGATGCCATCAAACAAATAATATTCTTTTTCATCTCTTCCTCCTTTTAATGGTTAAATATTATCCTTGCCGATAATCTGGTCTGATTTGCAAAATAGTCTCCGGGGAACATAACGCGCGCATTATTTTATTGAATATGTTTATATTCAATAAAAAAGATTAAAGAATATGTGATAATTATCCATTTACTCCTGCCTTGTTTCTGGTATCATCATAGTATATTGCCCAATATGAATCTAATTCCATACTAGCCAACGCAAGTTCAAAATAGTCTAATTCTATCTTTTGGGGTTCGGGTCAATGAAAGTACAGAGAATTGAGAGCACCTTTAACGGCAATACTGCATTTACGGAAAATATTGAATATTCCGATACCGTCCCTTACTCGCTTATCGTAAAAGAGATCAGCGGCAGAGAGATCACCCCTCTCTATCAGTGTCCCACTCTGGAACTGCTGCTTTTGTTTGATGTCACAGGCAGCCTGTTTTACGGACTGCAGTCTCTGCCGGTCCAGGGCAATCAGGCGTTTCTCATACCGCCGAATATCGTACACAATACCGATCTCTTATGCGAACACAGCCGCAAGATCGTCATCGAGTTTTCATTAGAGCATATGAACAGATATATCAATCTTGACAGGGTCCTGTCACTTCAGGAGCTTTCCCTGCATGACTTGAATACTGTCTACACAGATGAGTTTGAGAAGATATATGCCTGCATCCAGAATCTTGTTATCTATGATGGGAACTTTGTGAAGTGCTTCAGTGAAATCCTTAAGCTTTTTGATATTATGACAGCTTCAACGCTGAAAGAAAGAAAACCGCTCTCTCTTGATTATTCAAAAGCTGCCGTCTTCCAGAAACTGATCAACTGGACGATCATAAACATAAGCAGTCCGATAACCAATGCAGACGCTTCCCGGATAACAGGCCTGACGGAAACCTATTTTTGCAGATACTTTAAGCAGATCACCGGCATGACATATGGTGAGTATCTTCAGTATCTTCGAATCAACTACGCGCAGACCCTTCTCGCGGAAGGAAAATCCGTCTCCGAATGCTCCTATGAGTGCGGATACAGCAATATCTCCTATTTCATCAGAGTGTTCAGAAAGCATACCGGCATGACCATGCTTCAGTACCGAAAAAGGTTTTTTGAAAAACGCTGACCGAGCCGAATGGCCTGGATATCGTTCCTGCTCGCTGCCTGTCTTGCGTATATGGTCCGAACTACTGTATCGTCTTCTCTATGCAATTGAAACCGTTAATTTCGAATCCAGAGCCACTGCAATACGGTTTAATGTCCCAAGCATTGTGATTTCGCAAGAAAAAAGCGTGCTGTAGAAAACAGCACACTCATAGTTGCAGAAACAGAAACCTAGAAAACAATTCGACGCAAACTTGCTGTCAGATAGGTACTCAAAGCGCCCCGGACCATCTGTTTTCCAACACAATACACACTTTTGGCTCTCACTGTGTATTGTGTACTCAAAACGGCCCTTTTTATGCTCCCTGCATACAGTATCCACACTATCCACACGGGTTTTGGGTAGTGGAGTTTTCGACCA
>CACZOS010000267.1 GCA_902782815.1 uncultured Lachnospiraceae bacterium
CCATTTTACCGGCAGAGAAGAAATATAAAGAGACGGGTATTCCTTTGGGGGGAGCCTTCCGGCCTGGTATTGAGGTTTCCGATGATACATTGATCCTGACTTCCGAACCGAAGGGTTACTGGTGGTATGGGAGCTTTGCGGAATATAATAACTCAGACGATGTCCTTTTCCGGACAATGTCCTTCTACTGTCTGCGGGATGGTATATTCCATTCCATCGGATCCCACCAGGTTCCGGAGGGAACAGTACGTTGTACTGCCATGGGAGATTTCTCTACTTCAAAGAGTATCTCAGGGCTGGATTTATCTGACGGGCCCGGGATTAAAAAAGGAGATACGGTAATATTAAAACATCTTTCATACAGATCCGGTTCAAGATCCTGGGAGATAGAAAAGGACGGTGAGAGGGGCTGGTTTCCGGATTCGGAAGAAAACCCTCTGAGGGTCGATGAAATCAAATGATAGGATCAAAGGGAAAAGCAGGTGATCAGACAAAATGATTAAACGAATCGTTGCCATATATTTCAGCCCCACAGGCAGTACAAAAAAGATCGCCCTGGCGGCGGCAGGAGAGCTTGCAAAGAAGCAGGATCTTCCTTTACTGGAAGTGGACTTTACCGTCCCGGCAAACCGGTCCCTTAATTTTGATTTCGGCCCGGAGGATTTTGTAGTCGCAGCGGCTCCTACCTACGCGGGTAAGCTCCCCAATAAGATCCTTCCCGATCTTAAAGACAAGCTTCGTGGTCTTAAAACCCCTGCTGCAGCCCTGGTTACCTTCGGAAACCGGAGTTTTGACAACAGCCTGGCGGAGCTGGTTTCGGTCCTGAAAGAGGACGGTTTTGTTCCTCTGGGCGGAGCGGCCATTGTCTGCCGTCATGCCTTTACCGACCTTCTGGCCCCGGGCAGACCTGCTGAGGAAGATCTCAGACAGGCAGCGGCATTTGTCCGGAAATGTTTTGATCATGCTGAGGATGACCGGTTCGATCCGGAATCGGCAGACCTCCGGGTGGATGGGCAGGCCGATGCCCCCTACTATGTACCCAAAGGCATCGACGGGCAGCCCGCAAGATTCCTGAAAGCCAAACCCCTTACCCGTAAGGAAAAATGTACAGACTGCGGCATCTGTGCCCGGGTCTGCCCCATGGCTTCCATCAATCCCGGGGATGTGACGGATGTGCCCGGCATCTGCATCAAATGCCAGGCCTGCATCAGAAAGTGCCCGGAAGGAGCCAAGTATTTTGAGGATAAGGCTTTCTTATCCCATGTGGCTATGCTGGAGCAGAATTTCAGGGAACCGAAGGAAAACGCTTTTTATTATCTGCGATAAATGTTCGTAAGGAGGAGATAAAGTATGGATTTTACCCAGGCAGCAAATCTGAAGAATTACATTTTAAGACAGTTTAACGTGGTACTGCATATCCATGATACCTGCGGAGGCCTCTATCTTTCCATCGAAGAGCCCGATGAAGGGGTAAAGGAATTCATCCTTGCCTACTGCAAGGAACTGTCCATCTCGGTGACCGTATCCGAGGACGGCAGGTCATTTTTCCCCGGTGTCCGGGCAGAGGCGGAAAGCTCCCGGATCTGGATCGCCTTTGAGCCGGACCGTTTCCGTGCCACGGCCTATGAAGGCAAAACAGCCATAGGCGTCTGCACCTACTCTGAGGATGGAGAGGTCTGGACCATCGAACACACCTACGTGGATCCTCCCTACCGGGATAAAGGCATCGCCGATCAGCTGGTGGAAAAGGTGGTTAGCGAGGCCAAAACCAGAGGATTCAGGATCGTTCCTGTCTGTTCCTATGCGGAGGAATGGTTTAAAAGCCACAGTGAGTATAAACGGCTGCTGAGCCGTTAAAAGAGCGGAGGAAAATCATGAAACTCTTTCTCACAAGCAGTCCCATCGGAATTTATCGAAGTGAAGAACCCCTGGATTATCAGGGGTTCAACCCGCTGAACGGGATGGTGGAAGAACTGAAGAGATACTGGGTGGACCACGGGCGTAGTATGATCATCTCCGCATTCCCCGATGAGCACGGACTGAATGACCGGATGAGGGGGGATTTTGAGACCATCCTGCGGGATACCGGCCTGTCCTTTTCCTGCATGGATATCTGTGATTCCCGAAACGGAAAAGAAAAAGCGGATGCCCTCTGCAGCTATGATTTCGTCATCCTGGGCGGCGGACATGTGCCCACACAAAACCGCTTCTTCAGGTCCATCGGTCTCGCTGACCGTTTCCGGGGCTACCGGGGGATAGTTATGGGGATCAGCGCCGGCACCATGAACTGTGCCC
>CACZOS010000268.1 GCA_902782815.1 uncultured Lachnospiraceae bacterium
CGGAGATTCCTTTTCTGGAAGATGAAAGAATTGTATTAAAAAGGGTGGAAGATTCCGATGCCCCGGCGCTGGAGAGAATGGCTTCCGACCCAAAGGTATATCGCTATCTTCCCACTTTTTTGTATGAACAGAATGGCGGAGATGCCCACAAGGTGATCAGGGATTTTTATGACCGGCTCTTTCCCCGGAAAGAGGCGGTCCTTCTGGGCGTTTACCGGAAAGTGGGCCGGAAACCGGAATTCTGCGGCCTGGCGGAACTGTACGGGTACCGGGAGGATATCCTCAAGATCAGCATGGGATACCGGCTTATGGAGGAATACTGGGGACAGGGTCTAGCTACCCGGACGGTGGCTTTGCTGGTGGATTATCTTTACGGAAGGACAGACATCGAGATCATCACGGCAAGCACCATGCCGGAAAATCAGGCATCAGCCAGGGTGCTGAGGAAAAACGGATTTATTATGACTTCGTCCCGTGTCCCGGAGGACTGGGGATATGAAGAGATGACCCCGGCGGACAAATGGTTCCGCTAGATGAAAAAGGAGGAAATGTCTATGTTTAAAAAAGTAAATGTGTATGACCTTAAGCTTAATCCTTTTCAGGAGATCGGAAATAACTGGACACTGATCTCCGCGCAGAAGGACGGGACGGCCAACACCATGACGGCCAGCTGGGGCGGCTGGGGTATCCTGTGGGGAAAGGAAGTCATCACGGTGTATATCCGGCAGAGCCGCTACACTAAAGAGTTTGTGGACAGCCAGGATTATTTCACGGTCAGCCTCTTTGAGGGGCACAAGGATGCCCTCGGCATCCTGGGATCCCGGTCAGGCCGTGACGGGGATAAGATCGCGGAGGCGGGATTCCATCTCACCATGGTGGAGGGGCTGCCTGCCTTTGAGGAGAATAAATATGTCTTCCTCTGCAAGAAGCTGTATGCCCTGGATATGCCCCTTTCCACCCTTCCGGACCAGGTGGAGAAGGACTTCTATAAAACGGGTGATTTCCACACCATGTATGTGGGAGAGATCGTCGCCTGTTATGAAAGAGAAGGGTAAAAATCCTGCGGTTTTCGGGTCAGAATGTACTTTACAAGAAGACCTTTTTCCTTATAATTGTAGGTAGAGCGATTTCGATTATATTAAAGGAGGAACCCCCATGACATTACAAGAGATATTGACCTATGTCGAAGAACTGGCATTTAAGAACTCCATGTTTGGATACGACAAAGATGAAGTCGATATTCAGCTTGATAAGATCTGTGACGAAGTGGAAGCTTTGGTGACACAGAAGGATAAAGAGATCGACGAGCTGAAGAGGGCGCTGACCATCGCCGGCTCCGGCCCGGACGGACAGCCGGGAGATGTGGCTGCGGCATTTGCGTCGGCTTCCGTATCCGGAGAAGCATTTGACGGCGAGGGAAGTACGGTTACCCGCGCGGAATACGATGCGGTGGTTCTTGAGTGCACCCAGCTGAAGATCGCCCTGGAACAGGCCCGGTCCGATGTGGAGGCGGCCAGGGAAGAGGCTTCCCAGTCCGACGAGGCGGCAAAGATGCTGGTCAGCCAGATCGACAATGCCCAGGCTATGCTTACCGAGGCTCAGGAGCAGGTCAGGGATATGGAAGCAGAGGTTGAGAATCTCAAAGCAGAGCTTTCCCAGGCTCAGGAGGGGGATATTGACGGACAGATCGAGAATCTGAAGGCAGAGCTGGCTCAGGCACGCGAAGCCGCAGCGGAGGCGGAGACCCTGAAGGCGGAGCTGGCCCAGGTACGTCAGGCTGCACCGGCTGTTCAGGAGGCGGAAATTCCTGCACCGGTACCGGCTGCTGCAGTTCCCGGGGACGATGCCCAGGCAACCTACTTAAGATACGCAGACCTTCTCTGCAAGCAGCTTGAAGAGAATCAGCAGGTACACGGCAGGATCGTGGAGGAGGCCAATGTGGAGGCCGACCAGATCCGTTCCGGCGCCCAGGCAGAGGCAGATAAGCTTCTGGCGGAGGCCAGGAGCGCATTTGATACCAAAAACGCTGAGGCTCAGGAGCAGATCAAAGGTATCCTTGACGGTGCCCAGGCAGAGGCAGAGGGGATCATCAGCCAGGCCAAAGCCGAGGCTGAGGAAGTCAGCAAGGAATACATGGCTCAGGCAGCTCTTGCCGAAGAACACTGCAAGGCCATGGAGGAGAAGAGAAGCTCTCTGATCGAATCCCTCAACGGGTTCGGAGAAGAGATTGCCGCGCTCATCATGAAGGTTACCGCGCCTTTTGAGGACGACGATAAAGAAGAAGCCGAGGCCGAAGCAGAGGCCGAGGCGGAAGCCGTAGCGGAGGCTGAGGAAGAGGAACTCGTTTAAACAGGCGAAAGCCGTACAGCTCCTCATTGCCGGAAAAGGCGGAGAAGACACAGGATAAATAAAATATAAAAAAGCACGACAGAGACGGCAGACCGATGTCTGCAGGGCAGATTCCAAATATAAGGAGGAAGAACAGCCATGCGTTGCCTGTTGTGTTTTTTTATGCTCATTTTCAGTCTTGTTTTCTATGAACAGCAGATCCGGTACTACGAAAAACAGCCGGATATGCCCCCCGCTCACGGAGACCGGCCTGTCCTGTATACCCTGTTTTTCGTAGCCGGCGCGGTTTCCCTGATCAAGGGAGACCCGGGAGGATCAGTCTACCTTCTTCTGCTGGTTCTAATCAGCTGGATCGACGGGAGAAGGAGGATCATTCCCAACCGTCTGAATGCTCTCATCCTTCTGCTGGGCGTGAGCGAGATGCTCCTGTTTCTATGCACCTCTGTCCCCGGAGGGGAGGGAATTCCTGCCCCCGGGGAACGACTGCTGGGGATGGCGGTCATCAGCCTGCCCTTCCTCTTCCTGGGTCTGGTCTTCCCCGGAGGCCTGGGGGCGGGAGATATCAAACTTCTGGCGGTATCCGGTTTCTACCTGGGGGTGGAAGGAGTCCTCAAAGGGGCAGCGGCCGGAGCCTGTCTGGGGGCTGCCGCATGCATGGGTATGCTTCTTGCCGGGAGGATCGGCAGGAAAGATAAAATCCCGTTCGGACCCTGGCTTTGTATGGGACTGGCGGCGATAATATTCGTAAGATAGCAACAAAAGATATAAAAAAGAGTACAGGCAAGTAATTCCCTTTACTTTCATTTCGGGAAATGTTAGAATTATTCTGAAAATAAAGGTAACTTTTAACGAAATAAGGAGGAATTATCATGCCAAGAGCTAAACAGTCGATGGATGGCAATACCGCTGCCGCTCATGTAGCTTACGCCTACACGGAAGTAGCCGCTATCTATCCAATCACACCATCCAGCCCGATGGCCGACTCACTGGATATGTGGTCTGCCGCAGGCTTAGAGAACATTTGGGGCAATAAAGTAGTCGTAAGCGAGCTCGAATCAGAAGCCGGCGCTGCGGGTGCTGTACATGGTTCTCTTGCTGCTGGTGCGATTACCACAACATTTACCGCATCCCAGGGTCTGCTGCTCATGATCCCCAACATGTATAAGATCGCAGCCGAGCAGCTTCCGTGCGTGCTGGATGTGTCCGCACGTACCGTATCCACACACGCCCTTAACATCTTCGGCGATCACAGTGACGTATATGCCTGTCGTCAGACCGGTTTCGCCATGCTCTGTGAGTCCAATCCGCAGGAAGTTATGGACTTAAGCCCCGTTGCCCACCTTTGTGCCATCGAGGGCAAGGTTCCCTTTATCAATTTCTTTGACGGTTTCCGTACCTCCCACGAGATCCAGAAGATCGAGAAATGGGATTACGAAGATCTGAAAGAGATGTGCAATGAGGATGCCGTAAAGGCATTCCGTGAGCATGCCCTTAACCCCGAGAGACCCACCATGCGTGGTTCCCACGAGAACGGCGACGTATTCTTCCAGCACAGAGAAGCCTGCAATACGGTTTATGACCAG
>CACZOS010000269.1 GCA_902782815.1 uncultured Lachnospiraceae bacterium
CTCCTTTTGTTTCTTGTTCAGCCCGGAATACTTCTCACGGATCTTCTCCTTCAGTTCATCCGGATTATATGGGACCGGGTCTTTTCCTTCAGTCCAGAGTTTTCTCATATCATCCCGCTGAAGATGCCTGCATGATTTTTCCTTCAGTTCCGTTTCGTCCCACAGAATGTTCAGCAAATCCGCTTCTTCAATCGTCGCAACCGGGATACAGTCGCGGTAAAACAGATCAGGATCATCCCAATACGGGCAGTCCTCCCTGGAGGACTGCACCAGCATTAATCCCCCGCAAACATTGCAGCGTGTCAGATATCTCCCGCCTTCATCATGGCTACTTGGAAAATTATGATGAAGTAACGTGCCATCTTCCAGTGACACACATTCTCCATAATTCCTGATCCTCTCAACATCAATTGCCTCATACGCCTCTTTCGCATCTTCAATCCCATAGAGATGGCAGGGATATAGCGGATTGGCGAGCAGTTTTTTCTTCCGTATTTCTTCTTTCTTTCTCTGGAATACTGTTTCGTTAAACCGGTTCAGTTCCCGAAAATCGTGGACGTTCCCGCTGTCTCCGGTAATGTATACTTCATCTTCAACGCCAACCGTGATATTGACCGAGAAGAATTCATTCCCTTTTCCATCGGTGATCTTTTGCACTGCGGGCGTGTTATCGTGTTCCGTATCGTTGAATCTCACGATCCCGGCTTCTTCCAGCATAAGCCCCAGCTGTTCGGGTGTTTTTTCCTCAATGTTCCGGGTTGAGAAAAAATACGTCAGCATGGTGATCCCTTCAGTGGCCCAGCACTCACCGAACCAGGGCCGGTTTTCTTCCAGCAGCCCGATATTCCAGCCGATGTTCGTGTCGCCAGTTTCCGTCCTGCCTTCATGATGCCATTCCGCATGATCTACCAGCGGATAATAGTTATCCGGATTAATTCGGATATCCGTCAGGAGATCGAATTGGTCTTTCAATTCCAGGTCCATGATCCTGTCATGGATGATTTTTTTCATGGGATTATTCCCGCAATACCTGTACATGTGACGCCAGTCTTCCACAGATAAGTCATCCTCAAGGTCTTTTATGGCGCAATGAGCCGCTCCCGTTCTGTATTCGCTTTCCCAGTATTCCAGGCTGATTATGGTCCGGCATATGTCAGACGGCGCTTCTTCATAATACTCACGCCAGAAAGGATTTTCGAGCCAGCTTTCCAGATTCGCTTTCAGCCCGTCTTCCGGAATTCCGTAAAGAAATATATCCTTTTTCATTTTCTTTCCCTCCGTTCCTCACACAAAAAGCAGCCCCGTCATTCCGACAGGGCTGCTCCCATCTCTGCATCCTATCGGCCAGGCTTTGGCACCTTACCCTCCGGCAGGTTGCCGCGCAGTCATCGGGCCTGTCCCTCATGCGCTCTTCATAGGCAGTATTCAGTTGTATTGATCCGGAATCACAGCAGTCTCTTGAACGCCTCCAGCATTGTAATCATCTGATACCGAAGAAGCCAAGCGGCGTTATTCCATTCCGGGACCTCTTTCACCACATCCAGCAGCGGGATTACATACTTCTCGGTCTGTTTCACATACTTTACCATTTTCTCTTTTGAAAACCCTGCCGCCATGGAAGAAAGGTTATTACAACGATCCATGCATTTGATCAGAGCTGCCAATGGATTCTTTCTGATCTCCCCATAATAAAGCGGCTTGATCTCATCTTTCCTGTCCGGATCCCTGTCATCGCCCTTCTTCAGATAAGTGTTGTAAGAGACCAGCGCAACCGCTTCCTTCACCCTGTCGCCAACCGGCAGCTCCTCCAGTTTTGTATCCGTGTCTTCTACCACATCATGCAACAGCACCGAGGCCAGAACATCGTCGTCCACGATGTTCATCGCCAGGGCATGGCAGGCCAGCGTCAGCGGATGAACCCGATACGGAACATCTGATCCGTCCCGCACTGCATCCCCATGTTTGTCTCTCATCAATGGCAGAGCCGCCAGCGTCTGCTTCAGGCCAGCAGCCTGTGCTTTCGCTTTTACATAGGTATACATACGATCCGGATTGAAATAAGGGCTTCCCAGGTCAAATACCGGAGCAGGGCGGTCTGCCAGCAGTTCTTCCAGCGACAAACCCAGCAGGCCGGACAGCATGACCAGATGATCCTTGTCCGGTTCGCTCTTCCCGCTTTCCCATTTACTGACCGCCTGGGTTGACACTCTGATTTCCTCAGCAAGGTTTTCCTGTGACCAGCCTTTTGCTTTCCGGGCAGCTGCGATCTTTTCTCCAACACTCATACCAGGCCCTCCTTCCGGCGCTTCCCCGCGCAGGAATATCGTAACAGACAGTATTGTGGTACGCCAGCATTCCACAGTTGATATTCAACCAGTATTTTTCAACCTCGGGTTGTTTTTCATTCAACTCATGATACGGGAAAAAATATACTATGGGTCAGATATTTCTCAGGGCACCCCGGACTTCCATCAGGGTGAAGCCGAGGATGTTCTGGCCCCGCCACTTACTGATGTC
>CACZOS010000270.1 GCA_902782815.1 uncultured Lachnospiraceae bacterium
CGGTAGAGGGCGTTGCCCAGGGGAGTCCCGCAATGGGGACATATGGTTGTTCCCGGTTCATATGGCATACCGCAGTTGGGACAATCCATCTCATCACCTCCGCATCTGCTTTTACACCGGTCCTTCCGGGACCGGTCTGTATGGTAAACTTAAGGCTGCCCTCAGTATAGAAAGAAACAGGGGTAAAGTCAAGAATTTACCGTTTTACTGCTATTTACAATGGACAGAAGGGGAAAATACGGGTAAAATGAAGCTAGCGAAAAAGGGGAAGAAAAGGAGATTATCATGGATAAGGACAAAGAAAAAATTACTTTGAAAAAAGTGTTTTATGCCAGTCTTCCGCAGATCATCGTCTTGGCCTGCGCCATAATCATCTTTTTTGCCTTCTTCAATCTGAAAGGGATCGTCAGTCAGGTGGAAAAGATCTTATCGATCCTGATGCCCATCATCATCGGTCTGGTCTTTGCCTATCTGGCCAACCCGCTGGTCAAACGTTTTGAAGGTTATTTCAGGGATTCCTGGACCACCATGAGAAAAAAGGAAGTGAAGAGTAAAACTGCCTTCCGTCTCCCGGCCATACTGGTGACTTTCTTCCTGGTGGGCTGGATCATCTACCTGCTGGTTTCCCTGGTGGTTCCGCAGCTCTACTCCAACATCACCGGAATCATCTATGCCGTTCCGGGCCAGACCACAAAATATTATAACATTCTGATGGGAATGATGTCAGGGAATTCCTGGCTCAGCGATATTGTGAACAATGCCTACAAGAGCATCATGGAATTCCTGAACGGCTGGCTGAAGAATGAACTGTTCTCCCAGATCTCGATCGTGATCAACGGTCTTTTCAGTGTGGTCGGCG
Organism: uncultured Lachnospiraceae bacterium; assembly: GCA_902782815.1. GTDB lineage: Bacteria > Bacillota > Clostridia > Lachnospirales > Lachnospiraceae > Anaerobutyricum. The sequence continues at coordinate 860 of CACZOS010000270.1, forward strand.
CAGTCTCCAATCTTCTGATCGGCTGCATAACCGCCATCTATGTTCTTCTCAGCAAAGAGACCTTTGCCCGGCAGTCCGATTTGGTCCTCACAGCCTTCTTCAGTGACACGACCCACGGGAAGATCAAGGAGATCATCAGGGAAGTGGACCGGATCTTCGGCGGGTTTATCAGCGGCAAGCTTCTGGATTCCCTGATTATCGGAATCCTTTGTTTCATCGGGGCTTCCCTGCTCAGGCTTCCCTATGTGGTATTGGTGAGCATGATCGTGGGTGTCACCAACATAATTCCCTTTTTCGGCCCCTATATCGGGGCGATCCCCTGCAGCATCCTGATACTGCTTGACAGCCCTACAAAGGGTCTGATTTTCATCGTGTTTATTCTGATCCTGCAGCAGTTCGACGGAAATATCCTGGGACCCAAGATCCTGGGGGATTCCATCGGCCTCTCCCCCTTCTGGGTGATTTTTGCCATTGTGCTGGGGGGCGGATTATTCGGTATCGTGGGAATGATCATCGGCGTTCCCTCGTTTGCGGTCATATATTATCTGGTGAAAAGGTACATCTATTATTGCCTGAATAAAAGGAAGACGGGTGAGATGACGGATGAGAGATGAGATTGCGGAGGTTATGAGAAGAGACCAGGTAATGGATCTGGTCTATGGAAATAATCACCGGCCCAAGGATATCCTGGGCCGCCATCTGGTGAGTACCGGGCAGGTGATCTCTGCCTGGCATCCGGATGCGGTGGAGATGTATGTGGTGAGGGAAACCGGCGCCCGGTACAGGATGGACCCTGTGGAAAGACACCATCTCTTTGCCGTCTTTTTTTCCACCAAAACTCTCTTTGATTACAAGATCGACATGGTATTCCCGGACGGCAACCACTTTCTGTCAGAGGATCCCTACAGTTTCTCTTCTCTGATAAGCAGACAGGAGGAGATCATGTTTACGGAAGGGGTTTGGGAAAACTGTTATAAAAAAATGGGGGCACACCCCATGACTCTCAATGGGATAAAGGGAGTATATTTTGCCGTCTGGGCACCCAATGCCCGGCGGGTCAGTGTAGTGGGGGATTTCAATTACTGGAACGGGATGATCTATCCCATGCATAAGCTGGAAAACTCCGGCATCTATGAGCTTTTCCTCCCGGGAGTCAGGGATAAAGCCCTGTACCGGTTCGAGGTAAAGAACTGGGAAACCGGGATCACCCAGAAGGTGGATCCCTTCGGAGCGGTCAATCTGGACGGAAACGGCGACGCATCGATAGTTTTAGATATAAATGGTTTCCGCTGGGATGACCATCGGTGGATGAGGGACAGAAGACAGAAAGACTGGCTTCAGTGCCCGGTGGCAGTCTGTGACCGGGAAGTGGATGAGTTCATCCAGGAAGATTCTTCCTTCGATGCTCTTTTTACCCATGTTCTCTTCCGGGCGCCTGCCTTTTGCCACGGGATGAGGGGGAAAGTACGGGAAAGGATAAACTCTCTTCATCAAAGAGGGAAAGGGGTTTTGCTCAGGCTTTCCCTGGGATGGTTTCCCGACGAGGAGAACGGGCTTAAATTCTATGACGGCACCATGCTCTTCGGCCACTCCGACCCGGAGCTCCGCTTTGAAAAGGGAGGCACAAGGATAAGGTTCCGCCATGATAAAAAGGAGATCATCAACTACCTGACTTCCCATCTGCTGTACTGGATCAGGGAGTTTCATATTGACGGCTTTGTCATTGAAGGGATCACGGAGATGGTCTGCCCCCTCCTGGACAGCAGGGGGGGAGAGTACTCCATGGACTATGATCTCTATCAGAAAGAGAGTGAAGATTTCCTCCGATATGCCGTGGAGATGGTCAAGAGGGAGGACTTCAGTGTTGTAGTGATCGCCGATGAGGAAAGGGAGGCCGGTTATGAGTATGAGGAACTGGTCTTCCACAGGGCCTCCTTCGACGAACTGGTCAACCACAGTATCCCGGAAAATCTCCTGGAATACATGGCC
>CACZOS010000271.1 GCA_902782815.1 uncultured Lachnospiraceae bacterium
AAACCCTGCTGAAAAATGTCTCTGCGGACTATTATCATTTGCCGGAAGAGGGGATCTGTTCAAAAACAGGTACTGCCCAGCTTCCCGGGCATATGGTCAAACAGTATTTTCTGTCCTTCGATGAAGATTATGTCGTACTGATGGCCAGAAAAGCAGAGAAGGGCTATGGCAAAGACCTCAAAGAGAATGTCATGACAATCTATAAATATCTAAGAGAAAAGGAGTAAAAAATGTCAGTTTTATTATCACAAGTAATTGTAATTCTTCTGTTGGTGATCATTGCGGCTGTCATCCTGAAAGTGACCGGATTTCTCGGTTCAGGAAAAAAGGGAAAGAAGAAGGAAATTAACGGTTCTGTCGGGAACGACAGCGGGGATGAGACCAAGGCAATGAACCTGTGGGCTGTTCAGCTGCTGGATGTTGGCGGGGACGTGATCCGGATGAAAGAGATTGATTGTCTGGAAAAAGATTTTACCATAGGCAAATCCGCGGAGTCGGATCTGGTCCTGGATAATTCGGAGGTTTCCAAAAACCATGCCTATGTCACGGTGAACAGTGACGGGGTATACCTTCTGGTGGACGACCGCTCCTTAAACGGAACCTTTATCGATAAAAAGAGGATTGAACAGGAACCTCTTCGTGACGGAATGACGGTATATTTTGCCAGTGTACCGGTAAGGTTTATCCGGCTTGATCCCTTCAAAAACAACGTGATCCCCAACAAAGCACGGGAAGATGGGCAGGAAGAGGCAGTCAAGGTAAAGAAAAAGGAGAGGGATATCGTCCGCAAACTGTAGCTGATCAGAGCAAATCTTGCGAGGTAAGGAGATTTACATTATGGGTCATTATTTTAAAGAACGAATCATGACCAGGAATTTCTGGATAAATATCCTGCTGTTTTTCTTTCTGGAACTGTTTTTCGGGATTGTGATCAAGGTGAAGGGAGGGAATCTGAATTCCTATCTGGGAATCATTATCCCGGAACTTATCGTGATTACGGCGGCCTTTGCCTATACTTCTTTGCTGGAGACTTACAATATGTTTACGGTAAGCTGTGTTCTCCTTCTTCAGATTGGTATTACCATGCAGTGTATCGTCCAGAATGAGGCGGCAAACCTGACCTTGAAACAGTCGGCTATCCTGCTGGTAAGCCTCGCCGCAGCGGTCATCATGGTGGTCATTCACATGAAGCTGTTATCCCGGCTGGAGACCAGGACTCTTCTTATTGTTGTGACCGGACTGACCCTGCTTGCCTACCTCTTTCTCCTGGTGGCAGGGAGGACCATCAATGGAGCCAGAGCCTGGTTCGTGGCGGGACCCTTTTCCCTGCAGATCACGGAATTCATAAAGATTTTGTGGGTATATTTCAATGCCAATGTGTTTTGCTCAGACCGTTTTAGTGACTTTAAGAAACTTGTTCTGGCTGCGGGATATTTCCTGCTCAATGCTCTTGGTTCGATCCTGATCGGAGAGATGGGATCTCTTCTGATCATGCTTGCACTTACCATCATGTTCTGCATCCTTTTTATTGATTCCCGCAAAGTGCTTCTGGGGGTTTTCGGATGCGGCGCACTGCTGGCAGCCTGCGGGGTGGGCGGCATTGCAGCTATGTTAAAGTACGGTGAAGGAAGGGAAGATCTAGGCGGGTTTGTCCTGAAGATCTACAATATCTGCAGCCGTCTCCGGACAAGGCTGGTGGTCTGGATCAATCCGGAATCCGATCCTTTAAATGCGGGCTATCAGGGGATCCGGGCAAAACAGGCTATTTCCATAGGTGGATTGCTCGGAAGCAATCACAGGATTTCTCTTCCTGTGGCAGAATCTGATTTTATTTTTCCCACTATCATCATGAATCTGGGCGTGATCATTGCTCTTATTGTGGTCGTCCTGTTCATTGTCATCCTGGTCTATGGGATCAAAATGTATCTCGATTCCTGGAACGATGAAGAGATGGGGATCATCGCAGGCTGTGTGTTCTATATTTTCACCCAGTCCATGATCATGATCCTTGGATCAACAGGCTATATCATCATGACCGGCGTTCCCATCGCCTTCATCAGTGACGGAGGTACGGCGATGATGGTCAGCTTTATCATGACAGCATTGATCATTACCCTGTCCTCCGGCAGCAGTTTTGATGACGTCTTTATCGCCGCGGATCCCGACCGTCCCCTTCCGGCCCGCAAAGAGGGAACAGGAAAGGACGACCGGCGGGGAAGAAAAGGACAGGCAAAAAAGAAAGAAAAAGATATTTACCGACAGCTTTAGGAGGTTTATATGAAAATAGAGAAATATGCCGCGGTATCCGCCACCCATATCGGCAGAGTGCGTGAAGAAAACCAGGATTGTATCCTGTTCTGCCCGGAATATGATTTTTTCGCCGTATCTGACGGGATGGGCGGTGTGCTTTACGGAAAGAAATCCGCCATTATGGCATGCGAGTCCATGAAGGAGGTCGCTGCCAAAGTATGGGAACGGTATCAGCGGGATAAGGATATCCGTCATGCGGCTTCCTCATTAAAGGAAGGACTGGAGAGAATCAGTGATTATATCAGCCAGGAGGGAAATACGGAATCCTATATCCGTTTTGGGGCGACTTTTTGCGGAGTGATGATCCTGGATGAATATTCCATCTGGATCAACATCGGGGACAGCCGGGGATACCTGCTGACCGATTACGGCAAGTCTCTCAGACAGATAACGGTGGATCACAATATGGCCCAGCTGGTGGTCAGCAAGGGAAAGATGACCAGGGAAGAAGCTGACAAGACGGACCTGGGTTATCAGCTGTTGAATTTTGTGGGTATGGACGCCCCTGCTGAGGCGGATGTCTTCATCACCGCCAATCGGAAAAAGACGCAGATCATCCTCTGCAGTGACGGTCTTTACGGGATGACCGGTGCCAGGGAGATGAGCAGGATCGTCTCCTCCACAAGAGATATGGAAAGGGCCTGCCGCCGTCTGATCTGCGCCGCCAATGCCCGGGGAGGAAAGGATAATATCTCCGTGGTCCTG
>CACZOS010000272.1 GCA_902782815.1 uncultured Lachnospiraceae bacterium
CTGTGACCATTCCGATGCCATGGGTGCCAGAAATACCGGATGGATCCAGATGTTCGCGGAAAACAATCAGGAGGCTTACGACAATATGGTCCAGGCCTATCGTATCGCCGAGCATCCTGATGTCATGCTGCCCATCATGGTCTGCCAGGATGGTTTTATCACCAGCCATGCGGTGGAGAACATCACTCTCCTGGAAGACGAACTGGTCAAGGACTTTGTGGGTGAATACGAGCCGGAGCATTATCTCCTGAAAGACGGTGAGGCCATCGCCTACGGTCCCTATGCCGTCACCAACTATGTCATGGAAGCCCGCCGTGCGCAGATGCAGGGTTTGCGAAACGCAAAGCAGGTATGTCTTGACGTGGCGAAGGAATTCGCAAAGATTTCCGGCCGGGAATACGGATTATTTGAAGAATACCGTCTTGAGGACGCGGAATATGTCATGGTCATCATGGGATCCGCTGCCGGAACCGCAAAGGATGCGGTGGATGCCCTCCGCGATAAGGGGATCAAGGCCGGGATCCTGAAGATCCGCCTCTTCCGCCCCTTCCCCGCCGAAGAGATCGCTGAAGCCCTGAAGGATGTCCGTTATCTGGCCATCATGGACAGAACGGAGGACTTTGAGACCAACTGCGGTCCCCTGGGCGCAGAGATCAAGGCTGCCCTCTTCAACAAAAACCTCCATCCCGTCACCCTGAATTACTGCTACGGCCTGGGCGGCAGAGATGTGACCGTAGAGAGCCTGACCTCCGTATTCGAGGACCTCTTCGAGGCAGAGAAGACCGGAGATCCCGGTGAGTTTTACCGTTATTTATCTGTGAGAGAATAGGAGTTTTGACATGGCTTATAGTTTAAAACAGACTTTGAATAAAGAAGAGCGTTTTGCTCCCGGCCACAGGATGTGTGCCGGCTGCGGCGCCACCATCGCTGTGCGCAACGTGCTTCGTGGACTCCATGAGGAGGACGAGGCAGTGATCACCTGCGCCACCAGCTGTCTGGAGGTTTCCTCCTTCATGTATCCGTACACCTCCTGGAATGATTCCTTCATCCACGATGCCTTCGAAAATGCCGGGGCAACCTGCGGCGGCGTGGAGGCCGCCTACCGTGCTCTTAAGAAGAAGGGCAAAGTCAAGGGCACGAAGAAATTCATTGCCTTCGGCGGTGACGGCGGAACCTACGATATCGGTTTCCAGTCTCTCTCCGGCGCGATGGAGAGAAACCATGACATGGTTTACGTCTGCTACGACAACGAGGCTTATATGAATACCGGTATCCAGCGGTCTTCGGCCACACCCATGTACGCGGACACCACCACCACTCCCGTCGGTTCCGTATCCGACGGAAAACCCCAGAACCGCAAAGACCTGGCCCAGGTCATCGCAGCCCACAACATTCCCTATGTGGGGCAGACCACCCTGGTGAACAATTTCAAGGACATCCATGTGAAATCCGAGCGGGCCATCTACACCCCCGGAGCGGCTTTCTTAAATGTCCTGGCCCCCTGCCCCCGCGGCTGGCGCTATGACATGTCCGAAGTCCTGACCATCTGCAAGCTGGCCGTTGACACCTGTTTCTGGCCTCTTTTTGAGGTGATCGAAGGAGAATGGATCGTCAACTACATTCCCAAAAAGAAACTCCCTATCGAAGATTTCCTGAGACCTCAGGGACGATTCAAACATCTCTTCAAGCCCGGCAAAGAGTACCTGATCGCTGACATCCAGGCTGCTGTGGACCAGAGGTGGGAGGATCTGCTTAAGCGGACCAAATAAAAAATATGAAGGGTGACTGACCTTTTATTAAATTAACAGAAGACCGGGACCAGATGATATCTCCAGGCTCCCTTGTTCCTCAGAAAGAACGGCACTGTCTGTGCCATTCTTTCCTGCGGTACAAAGTCGCTTTCCGATATCAGTCTGCTCCCGGTCTTATCCGTTGTTCGGCTTAATAAGAATGTCGACTTTTTAAGAATAGCTGACTGTTCAGGAAGGGTCAGTCATGATAAAAACAAAGTGCATGAAGAAAGAGGCCCGTATGGGTATTTGAAAGCGACTTTGTACCGCAGGCAGGGGGAAAACCCTGCCGAGGAACAAGGGCGCCTGAAAATACTCATACGGGCCTCTGAACACATCATTTTTTCTTTATATTTTTATTTCGCCACGATATTCACGATCTTGCCCGGTACATAGATTTCCTTGCGGATGGTTCCGGTAAGTTTGTTGCCGAGGGTTTCTTTTGCCTTGGCAAGAACCGAATCCTTGGCCTCATCCACGGCGATCCGGATGACCACTCTGGTCTTTCCGTTGACCTGGACAGGAATCTCGATCTCGTTATCTTTCATGGCCTCTTCATCAAATTCCGGCCAGCTCTGATCAAATACGGAATCTTCATGGCCTGCCTGTTCCCACAACTCCTGGGAGATATGGGGGGCAAAGGGTGCCAGGAGGATGATGAAGGCTTCCAGGGTCTTCTTGTCCACAC
>CACZOS010000273.1 GCA_902782815.1 uncultured Lachnospiraceae bacterium
CACTTTTTCCGTAACATACTGGAGGATCTCCGCCACCATCTCACAGGACGAGGAGGCGTAGGGTTCCACATAGGATAATACCGCATTCTTTATGGTCTCGCTGGACTGGCGGTGATGATCCAGTACAACGATATCCTTCACCGTCTTCAAAAGACCCGGACATTCGGTCATGGAGGGCACATTGACATCCACCACCACCAGCATGGTCCGGCCTTCTCTCCTGCCCGGGGCTTCTTCATTGGTCAGGAAGAGCTTCTCCTCTCCCTCATCGGGCTGAAGGCGGCTTACGATGGGCTCTATAGCCGGACAATTCCTGTCAATGACAAGATACGCCTTCTTGCCCAGGGTCCTGGCCATCCGGTAAACACCGATGGCAGCCCCGATGCAGTCGGCATCCGGATTCTTGTGACCCATGACCAGGATGGTATCGTGGGTCAGGATCATCTCCCTAAGGGCATGCGCCTTCACTCTGGCCTTGACCCTCGTGCTCTTCTCCACCTTCTGGGTCTTTCCGCCGTAGTAGGTATTGACATCCCCGTTCCTCAGGACGGCCTGATCCCCGCCTCTGCCCAGGGCCATATCCATGGCGGTCCGGGCGCTTTCATAGGTCTCGATATAGGTCGGCGCGTTCATCCCCACCCCGATACTCAGAGTCATGGACAATTCATTGCCCGCATTGATGGCACGTACCTCATCCAGAATGGAAAACTTGTCGGAAACCATCTTCTCCAGATTCTTTTCCTGGAAGACAAAGAGGAATTTATCCCTCTCAAATCTTTTGACGATGGCGTCCATGGGCTGGAGATAACGGACGATCTTTCTCTCCACCAGGGCAAGCAGGAGAGACTGTCTGACCTCCTCCATATTTTCCAGCACTTCCTCGTAATTATCGATATACATCAGACCTGCCACCAGGCGTTTCTTCTCAGAGACGTCCCGATGCTCTTCCAGCTCCGTGATGTCCTGGAAATAAAACACCTGCAGGTATTTATCCAAGGTCTTTTCTTCCAGTTCTTCCTCCTCCGCTCCGATTTCCACGGCCTGGACGCACTGACAGTCCACACAGTAGATCCTGCCTCCGTGTTCAAGGCAGATCTCCTTATGCATCCCGGGCTGGGGAAAGTTCTTTTTATGCAGGGCGGAAAAGATCTGGGTTATGTTCTTTTTGGACACCTTCCCTCCGCAGATCTCCCGGAAAAGTTCATTGTACCAGATGAGCATCCCGGCCGCGTTGGTCAGGACATAAGGTACAGGCAGTTCCTTCATCATATTTTTATAAAGCTGGCTCTGCTGAAAACCTGCGTCGAAGATCTCATTGGTAAGCATCTTGTACAGGTATTCGTAATAGATGATGGAAGCGATCAGGTACAGAACACCTGCCGCGCACATCCCGTAGGCCAGGACCGGCCTCCGTTCCAGCAGGCGCAGGGCAACGATCAAAAGAAATCCCATCATCAGGATCGGCATCCACAGACTGAAGGACATCCCTCTTGATATCTTTTTGTCTCTTCCCATACTTTTCTCCAAATCAATTTGTTTTCTGTCCGGTTAGCATCGCTTATTATACCACCTTTCCTTTCAATAATAAAGCGTATTTCCAACAGAAAAGCACTCATTTTTGTCGTTTGGATTGCGATTTTTTTCCAAAATTGTTATACTAGAGCAGTATGGGGCGAATCCTGGTATTCGAATAAGACTTTATCCCCATCTGGAGGTATTATGAATAAAACAAAAGAGACTCTATCCACACGCCGCCTTGCGGGAATCCTGATGCACCCCACCTCCCTGCCGGGGAGATTCGGCATCGGTGACCTGGGACCGGAAAGCTATGCATTTGTTGATTTTCTGAAAAAATCCGGACAGCATCTGTGGCAGACCCTCCCCCTTGGTCCCACCGGACAGTTCAACTGTCCCTATCAGTGTTTTTCCTCTTTCGCGGGGCAGCCGCTGCTGATCAGCCCGGAACTCCTGGAAAAGGAGGGCCTGCTCACCGGGGAAGACCTTTCCCATACGCCGGACTTCCCGGCAGACAAGGTTGATTACGCAAAGGTAAGGGAGTTTAAGGAGGCTCTGTTCCGCAAAGCCTACTCCGCATTCTGCGCGCTTCCCTCCGACGACGAGCTTGTCCGGCTCTTTGAGGATTTCTGCGAGGAGGCGGAATGGCTGGATGACTACGCCATGTTTATGGCTATTAAGGCATCCAAAAAGGGAATCTGCTGGCTGGAGTGGGAGAAGAAATACCGCAGGCCCACCAAAACACAGAAGGCTGTGATCGCCCGGGAGCTGGAGGATGCCATCCGTTATGAGAAATTCCTGCAGTGGCTCTTCTTCAAACAGTGGACGGAGCTTAAAGAATACGCCAATGAAAACGGGATCCGGCTCATTGGGGACATCCCCATCTTCGTTTCCCCCGACAGCGCGGATGTCTGGGCGGAACCGGCCATGTTCAAGCTGGACAAAGACGGCTTCCCCAAAGTGGTAGCCGGTGTGCCGCCGGACTATTTCAGCAAGACCGGCCAGCTGTGGGGAAATCCTCTCTACGACTGGAAATATCATAAGAAAACCGGCTTCTCCTGGTGGATGAAGCGGATCAAAGCCCAGCTGGCCCTGAGTGATATCGTCAGGATTGACCATTTCCGCGGGCTGGAAAGCTACTGGGAGGTTCCGGCGGATGCCGAGACCGCCGTTGAGGGCAAATGGGCCCAGGGTCCCGGAGATGACTTCTTCCTGGCCGTCCGCGAAAATTTCGGTGAAGACCTTCCGCTCATCGCCGAGGATCTGGGGATCATCACGGATGAGGTCCGGGCTCTGAGGGACCGTTACGACCTGCCGGGCATGAAGATCCTCCAGTTCGCTTTCGAAGACGAGGACAGCGCTTATCTTCCCTATAATCAGCCGGCAAACTGTATCTGCTATACCGGCACCCATGACAACGATACTTCGGCGGGCTGGTACGCCAAAGCTTCCGAAAAAGCCAGAGACAAGGTCCGTCGTTACATGAATACCGATGCTTCCTCCATCCACTGGGATTTCATCCGCACCTGTTTCGGGGCACCTGCCAGGATCGCCATCGTTCCTATCCAGGATGTTTTCGGCCAGGGAAGCGACTGCCGCATGAACGTACCCGGTGTGGCGGAGGGAAACTGGGCTTACCGTGCCGGAAAAGAATTGTTTACCGAAGACGTGGCAGAGCATCTGTACAGTGTGACCAAACTGTTCGGCAGATAAGGAGGCATCATGAATTTCCGTACCCTTCGCACCCTGTTCTACCTGGGAGGCTTTCTTCTGACCAGCACCCCGGAGAGGGCAAAACTGCGCAAACTGGCGGAGACGGACCCTCAGGAAGCGGCCCGGCTCTCCCACAATCGTCTCAGCAAAATTGTCAATCATATTTTTGACATTTCCGGCAGCAGCCTGACGGTCAAAGGCCTTGAGAATATCCCCGACGAGCCCTGTCTCTACGCGGGGAACCACTTAAGCTTCTTTGATGTCATCGTGATCGAGAAAGTTCTTCCCGATGAAAAGAAGGCCGGCTTTATCGCCAAGGATTCCCTGAAAAAGATTCCCGGCCTCAGCGGCTGGATGGAGCTGATCCGGTGTATCTTCCTGGACCGGACCAATGCTAAGGCCGGACTGAAAAGTATCTTTCTGGGGGCAGATTACCTGAAGGAAGGCTCGAATATGTTCATTTTTCCGGAGGGAACCCGGGGAAAGAAGGGACAGCTGGGCGAGTTCAAGCCTGCCAGCCTGAAAATGGCGCAGAAGGCGGGTGTTCCGGTGGTACCGGTGGCCATCACGGGAACTTCCTCCATCCTGGAGGACAACCGGGGCTTAAGCATCAGGCCTTCTCAGGTGACCGTCACCTTTGCCCCCGCGCTCAACATCAGTCAGCTCCCCCGCCCGGAACAGAAAAAGGCGGTGGAGGATGTGAGGAATACCATCGAGAGCTGCATCCGGGATGCGGCACCCCGGGACTGATTCCGTTCTATCTGTCCCGAAAACCGGCAAATCAATATTAACTTTTGCTTTTCAATAAAGCCTTTTAGTGATACAATGTCAGATAGTGTTCATTAATCGTTATGTCTCGGTTATGGTCAGACAAAGAAGACAGGAGGAAAAACCATGAATCCTTGGATTATCACCTTAATCATTCTCGCCGTTCTCGGTGTCGCGATCTTCTTCCTTTACCGGAGAGGGAACAAAATGCAGAAGGAGCAGGAGGAGCAGAAGCAGAAACTTGTAGCCTCAGCCCAGAAAGTGACGATGCTGATTATCGATAAGAAACGTCTTCCCCTCAAGGATGCCGGACTGCCCCAGATGGTTCTGGACCAGAGTCCCAAGCGTGCAAGACGCATGAAGGTTCCGGTGGTGAAGGCAAAGGTCGGTCCCAAGATCATGAGCCTGATCGCGGATGAGGAAATCTATGATCAGATCCCGGTGAACGCTTCCGTTCACGCCATGGTAAGCGGAATCTATATCACCAGCATCAATAACTTCCGCAAAGCACCCGTGGAAGTTGAAGAGAAAAAAGGATTTCTCAGCAAACTCAGAGGAAAGAAATAAAAAAAGCTGCCTGCGGGCAGCTTTTTTATTGTCTGTGACAGGATTCTTCCTGCTTATCTTCAATTATTCTCTCAGCCTTGTCCTCCATCCTCCGTCCAGCGGATAGTCAGCCGGTAGTCCGAGACGAGTTCTCCCTGCATGTAAAGGGAATAGTCCATCCGGATCTTCAGGAAATCCTCTCCTTCGGTCCGGATGATCCTCCGGGTCCGGGACTCCATCTTCATCACACCGGCCGGCGTAAAGAAGCGGCATTCCTTCCCTGCTCCCTCCTGAAAACACATGAGGGTAAAAGCGTCGGGAGATCCGGGGAGGCTTTTCCTCAGAATCAGCTCTTTATCTTTGAGCAGGATACGGACCATCCGGTCCGGTTCTCCTTCCACCTTCTCCCGGTAGAGGAGAAAGCGGCTCTCTTTTTTCTTCACATATCTGGCAGAAAATCCGGCCTCGCTGACCTCTTCATGCCCATATCCCTTCTGCAGACTCCGGATGACCAGGCTGCCGGCACTGTTCCTGTCGGTCCCGGTACCGGCTTTATAATCAGCCATCGTATCTTTTCATCGCCAGATCAATGAGCTTTGCCACCAGTTCCGGTTTGCTGATCCCCTTTGCCTCCCACAGCATGGGGTACATGCTGATGGCGGTAAAGCCCGGCATGGTGTTAAGTTCGTTGAACACCACTTCATTATCCCCGTCCGAGAGGAAGAAGTCGATACGGGAAAGGCCCTCGCAATCCATGGCCTTGAAGATCCTCACCGCTTTTTCACGGATCTCTTCTTCCTTGCCTTCGGGCAGCTGAGGATCGATAACCGTCCTGGACTCACTGTTATTGTATTTTGCGTCATAGCTGTAGAAAACATCCGCGGCAAGGATCTCCCCGATACCGGATGCCCTGGGTTCCGTCCCTCCCAGAACAGCACATTCCAGCTCACGGCCCCGGATACATTCCTCAACCAGGATCTTGCTGTCATGGTCCGCTGCCAGCTGCAGCGCTGCCGCCAGCTCTTCCCTGTTTTCCGCCTTGCTCACTCCCTGGGAAGATCCCGCCTTGGAGGGTTTGACGAAGACAGGGTAAACCTGCTCCTCCTCGATCCTGCGGATCACCCGGTCCATCTCTTTCAATTCATGCCGGCGGATCCCCACATATTTAGCCTGGCGGATCCCGATGGAATCCACGATGATCTTTGTATAAAATTTATCCATGGAACAGGCAGAGGACAGGACGCCGCATCCCACATAGGGAATCTGCGCCAGTTCGAAAAGCCCCTGGATCGTTCCGTCTTCCCCGTTCATCCCGTGCAGGACCGGAAAAGCCACATCGATGTGAACCCTCTCAAAATGGTCACCGTGGATGAGGAGGATCTCCCGGTTCTCAGTATCCGCCGAGAGGACAACCTCAACCCGGCCTCTGAGCCAGCTCCCGTCTTTAATGCTCTTCACCGAATCGATCAGCTTCCACCTGCCGTCCTTCGTGATTCCAACCATGATAATGTTAAATTCTTTCTGGTCTATATTCTCGATCACCGTCACGGCGGAGACCAGAGAGACCTCGTGTTCCGAGGATCTGCCGCCCATGACCACCAAAATGTTTTTTTCAGCCATTCCTGTCATCCTTCCAACATTCTTTTTTATGTTTTAACCATCTTATCACATTGTAGAGCATTTGAACATAAAAATAAAGAACTCCACAAAAAAACTCCGTTGATTTGTCGTTCAAAATATACTACTATCTTTGTATACAAGATACACTGTCTGTACAATCCTCTCCCGTTTCCGGAACGCGGGACGGGTGGGGAAATAGCTGAAATTGAGGGGTTAATCATGCACGGTTCTCTGGAATTAAAGGCATATGCCAAAGTCAATCTGGGTCTTGATGTCATCCGCCGGCGGGAGGATGGCTACCATGAGATTAAGATGGTCATGCAGACGGTAAAGCTCTACGACCAGCTTACCCTGTCGAGGAATGACAGCGGTCAGATCCGGATAAACACCAATCTCCCCTTTCTGCCTGTTAATAAGAAAAATCTCGTATATCGCGCCATAGATCTGATCCGGGAAGAATACGGCATCCGCGACGGGGTTGAGGTAAAGCTGACCAAACACATCCCGGTGGCTGCCGGTATGGCCGGCGGAAGCACAGATGCCGCCGCCGCCTTCATCGGTATGAATCAGCTCTTCCATCTGAATATCCGCCAGGAGACCCTGCTGGATTATGGGGTAAGTCTGGGGGCGGACATCCCCTACTGTATCATCCGGGGAACTGCCCTTTCCGAAGGTATCGGTGAGATCCTCACCCCCCTTCCCCCCATTCCCAACTGCTGGTTCCTCATCGTCAAACCGGCCTTCTCCATCTCCACCAAATATGTCTATGAACATCTCGTGCTGACAGAGGATACCCTTCACCCGGATATCGACGGGATGGTGGAAGCCATCCGCAGGGGGGACCTTGCCGGGATTACCGGCCTGATGGGAAATGTTCTGGAAGACGTGGCGATAAAAGACTATCCCCAGATCGGGCAGATCAAAAAGGAGATGACCGCCCGGGGCGCCTTGAACGCTCTGATGAGCGGAAGCGGCTCCACCGTATTCGGCATTTTCACGGACAAGGACCTGGCCTTTGAAGCTTCCCGTTTCTTTAAGCTTCAGCCGGGGATCCGTCAGGTGAACGTGGTCAGACCTTTCAACAAAAACCCCAGGGGCTTCGTCGCTGCAGAGGAAGGAAATGTAGAGAATTAGGAGGAATTTTCTTGAAGATAGAGATACCAAAAATCGCGGAAATCATCATCGATACCCTGAATAGCAACGGCTACGAGGCCTATGTTGTGGGCGGCTGTGTAAGGGATTCCATCCTGGGTGACAGCCCTGCGGACTGGGATATCACCACATCGGCAAGGCCGGATCAGGTAAAATCCCTGTTCACACGGACCATAGACACCGGGATAAAGCACGGAACCGTAACGGTAATGATCGGCCAGGAAGGCTGTGAAGTCACCACTTTCCGGATCGGCCGGCCGGAAGAGGGATCATCTGAACCGGAAATCTCCTTCGCGGACAGTCTGGAAGAAGACCTTCTGCACCGTGATTTCACCATCAATGCCATGGCCTGGCACCCTGTCCCGGGGCTGGTGGACCTGGCAGGAGGTCTCAATGATCTTAATGCCGGCATCATCCGCTGTGTGGGCAAACCGGAAGATCGTTTTGCGGAAGACCCCCTCCGGATGCTCAGAGCCGTCCGCTTTTCCGGACAGTTCGGCTTTGTCATCGAGGAAGACACCCTGAAAGCCATGCGGAATATGGCCGCCTCCCTTTCCTCCGTCAGCGCGGAAAGAATCCGGATGGAACTCCTCAAACTCCTTATTTCCGATCATCCCGAGGCATTGCGCACAGCTTACGAAACCGGGCTGACTTCCGTATTTCTTCCGGAATTTGACCGGATGATGAAGACGCACCAGAACAATCCTCATCACCGCTATACGGTGGGAGAGCACACCCTCAGAGCCATGAGCCTGATCGAACCCAACCCCG
>CACZOS010000274.1 GCA_902782815.1 uncultured Lachnospiraceae bacterium
CGTCCGACATCTGTTTCATCTGCCCGTTTGTCGGCACCGATCAGAAGAATATTCACCACATCCTGGTCATAGACCAGATCGGTTTCCACCACATCGGCCTTCTCCAGAGCCGACTCCGTGTCGGTAACGATGGTGGAGGTCAGCGTCTTATAGTAGGCCGCGGCCGCACCCGCCCCGGCAGACCCTACAAAAAGGACCACCAGAAAGAGACAGGTCAGACACTGGGCCAGGAGACGCAGCCTTCTCTCCTTCTTCCGGGATTTCTTTATCTTTTTTCCGTTATTATTCACTGGTTTATTCAAAATAGATCCTCCTGCTGGCCTGAGTTGTCGTTCATTACATTATACTACTTTTTCAGGCAATGCAATAGAAAAAATCTTAAATTTTTCTAAAAAATACTCAATTCCAATAGGAGGGATTCAGGGAAATCCTCCGAATCAGCCATAAAGGCAGAACTTGATAATGCTGTCCCAGTTTATATCCGATGTATTTTGCACCGCTCTGGACAAGGATATGGGGAATCAGCCGCCAGGCCTTTTTCCGGATAAAATATGCCAGGGTGCTCTTTACCAGACGGATACCTTCAGATTCGGATTTAACGGTTTTAAACAATCCCCCTGCATCCACCTGAGAGACGGCCAGGTCAAAATTCCTCTTCAGCTGTTCTTTTGCCGTATAGTTGTGCCAGTGCCAGACTCTGGCATCCGCGGCGTATGCGATCTTCCAGCCGGCTTCGATCAGCCTTCCGGCAAAGATCATATCTTCGTTGAAGATAGTATGTAAGGGAAAGCCCCCCATTGCATCGTACACGGATTTGCGGTAAGCTGAGCAGACATTGGAACAGAAAAATGTTTTTACCCCCAGGCTGGGAAGATCTTCCCTGCTTTTAACCCGGCTTTCCCTGGGATAATTGAATCTCCTGGTGTAGGCCTCCACAGGATTATCCCGGTGATCCGCCATCTGTCTGCCATAGGAGACAGCCACCTTTTCATCTGCAAAAGGCCGGATAAGATTCTCGATAAGCCTTTCATCCGCTGCTATGGCATCCTGGGTCATCAGGACGATAAAATCGCCGTCGCACCGGGCAGCTGCCATATTTCTGGTTCCTCCGTGATCGAACTGGTTCTTTTTTATATGAATGATCTCCCCCTGGGGGAGACGGGGAAAGACCCTGCTTTTAAAAAGGGGCTCCTCCGTGTTAATCAGGAGGATCCTGTCCGGAGTCAGGGTCTGTTTTTCCAGCATTCTGAGATTTTTGTCAAGCTTCTCATCCGGCCGGTAAGTGGGGATAATCACATCAATCTTCATTCTTTCCTCCTTGATCAAAAAGACACAGTCTCTTCCTTCACGGTCAGCCCAAAACGGACAGCTATTCCTCCAGGAGCCTGTCAACAAGTTTTACGGCATCCGACGCATCGGAAGAATACCCATCCGCTCCGATCTCCCGCGCAAATTCGGGTGTAGTCACCGCACCGCCGATGGCTACCCTGGCAGCCAGCCCTCTGATATTTCGAAGGTCCACCACTTCCTTCATCTTCATCATGGTGGTGGTCATCAGGGCTGACAGGACGATGACGGAGGCACCGGACTCTTCGGCCCGGTCAATGATCTCCTCCGAGGGGACATCTTTCCCCAGGTCGATCACCCTGTATCCGTAATTTTTAAGCATCAGGGCCACCAGATTTTTTCCGATGTCATGGATATCCCCCTCCACAGTTGCGATGACAACGGTTGCCTTTTCCTCCCTGTCCCCGCTCTCCTTCAGAGCCGGCTCCAGGACCCGGATAGCTTCCTCCATGGTTGTCGCGCTGGAAATAAGCTGGGGAAGAAAATACTTTTGAATTTCAAAAAGACGTCCCACCTCATTGATGCCGGGGATCAGCATCTCATCCAGGATAATCCTCGGGTGAATCCCCTCCCCTAAGGTTTTTTTCACCAGGTCAGCTATGCCGCTGCGGTTACCTTTGACCACCGCCTGAAATACCGGAGATAAAGCATAGGGATGTTCATCCCTGCCGGTTTCCGGAGGGAGGGCAGGATCATGCGCCTTGTTTCCTTTATCGGAAGACCCGCCGGTCCCGGGAGGGGCCATGGCAAAAAATCCGGGTTTTTGTACTTCTTCTATATATCGGTTATCCGCTGATTCCCTGTCCAGAAGCAGATCGGAAGCATAGGCCAGTCCCATGACAAAATGGTCGGAGGGATTGGCGATAGCCATGGAAAGGCCCCTGCTCAGGGCCATGGCCAGAAAAGCTCCGTTGACAAACCTCCTCTCGGGAAGGCCGAAAGAAATATTGGACAGACCTGTCACGGTATGAAGACCCAGTTCCTTTCTGCAGTAATCTATGGTCTCAAGGACCTCCAGGGCAGCTTTTTTGTTGGCCCCCACTGTGGTCACCAGTCCGTCCACCACGATCTGTGATCTTCCGATCCCCATGGCTGATGCCATGGCGGCCAGTCTGCGGATATTGGCGTGTTTTTCTTCTGTGGATTCCGGCAGACCTTTCTCCGAAAGGGGAAGAAGAATGAAGACTGCCCCATATTTTTTCACCAGAGGAAGGAGGTATTCTGCCTTTCCGGGCTCCAGGGAGATGGAGTTGATCATAGCCCTGCCGGGATATGCCCGCAGGGCTGCTTCTATTGTGGCAGGATCACTGGAATCAATGCAGAGGGGCAGGTCAGTAACCATAGTCACCTTCTCCAGTGCTTTCAGCATCATCTCCCGCTCATCGATCCCGCTGACTCCCAGATTGATATCCAGGATATGGGCTCCCTGGTCCGCCTGGCTTTCTGCCATCTCCTCCACCATAGCAAGGCTGCCTGAACGCAGTTCCTGCTGAAGCTTCTTCTTTCCGGTGGGATTGATCCTCTCCCCGATGACAACCAGACTGCCCCGGGGCGGAACCTCCTGAATCTTCCGTTCAGAGGCCAGGGTCATGGGATGACGATTGTCCGGAGGAATCACTTCCAGACCCTCGACACTTTGGGCAAGAAGCTGAATATGTCTGGGGGTCGTACCGCAGCATCCACCTACAAAAGCAGCTCCCGCACGGATAAAGTCGGGTCCGAAGGAAGCAAACTCCTCGGGACTCATGGGGTAGACTGTCCTGCCGTCATGAAGTTCGGGAAGACCGGCGTTGGCCTTTGCCAGCAGAGGAACCTCCGCGTACTCTTTCATCTTTCGGATAAGGGGGATCATCTCGCCGGGTCCGGTAGAACAGTTTATTCCCACCACGTCGGTACCCAGGCTCTGGAGAACCACCGTGGCAGTCACCGGATCAGTCCCGTAAAGGGTTCTGCCGTCACTCTGATAGGTAAGGCTGGCGATAACCGGCAGGCTGCTGACTTCCTTGATGGCGAGCACAGCCGCCCTGGTTTCAGCCAGGCTCATCATGGTCTCCACCACGAAAAGATCGCAGCCGGCTTCCTCCAGGACCATGGCCTGCTCCTTATAGATCCCGATAAGCTCCTCAAGTCCCATAGGACCCACAGGAGAAAGGGGAATACCCGTCATGGTCAGGTCACCGGCGACATAAGCCCTCCCGCCGGCGGCTTTTTTGCTCAGAGCAACCAGTTTTTTATTGATTTCGGCGAGGGATCCTTCCAGCCCGTATTCCGCCAGTTTAATCCTGTTCCCGGTAAAGGTCGGGGCATAGAGGATCCTGCTTCCGGCCCGGACAAAGTCCTCCTGCAGGGAGAGGAAAATGTCCTGATGGTCAAGAATCCATCTCTCAGGACAATGGCCGGGAGCCAGTCCCTTTTTCTGAAGATTGGAGCCGGTAGCCCCGTCCAGGATCACCGGCCCCCTCTTTAATAGATCATATAGCTGTTCTCTGTTCATGACTCCACCCCTACTGGTGCACAGGCCTATTCGATAACCTTGATCTGCCCCTCATATTCCAGGTTGATCCTGCCCTTCATTCCGCACGCTCCCACAAGTTTTCTCATGCAGCGCATCATGGACCGGTTGTCCGCAACACCGTACTTGTCGATGATTTCCACAAATTTGTCAATCTGGCCCATGGCTTCCGGATCAGAAAGATAAAATGTTTCAATGATCTGCTTAATATTATCCTGATTAGATGAGGTATAGTAAAGCAGAACGATCTGGAGTGCGGTAAGGTTATGATAGAGGGGACGGTTGTACTCATTCATACCGGATTTCAAAAAACCGAACAGATCACTCAGCCGCATGGTGTCAATATCGTCAAGATGCATATCATGCTTTTTCAGCACATTTTCCACATCGATATCCATGATCACGGATGAGATCATCATGGCCACCTGGAAGGCATCCTTGTCCGCGTCCGATACCGGACTTAAAACAGGAGCCTGGGAACTCATCTGATGACAGTAGATCATATCCCGGATCAATGCGTTTTCAAACAGATTCTGTTCCAGTGTCTTGTCCAGTTTGATCACGAATTCCTTCCTGCCGGTATCCATGGATACCGGATGGCTCAGGTCATCCTTGTTTTCCGGATCCATCACCAGGACGTTCACCGGATAGATCAGGTCATCCGCGATATCCTGATAGAGGGCAGCTGTTTTCTCTGTCAGTGTTATTCCTAATAATTCCATATCTTTTTGCCTCTCTCTCTTAATCAATCGGTTCTATTCTAGCAAAATAAACCATCAGTGACAAGTTTGTTTTTTGTCATGTGAACTGTCCCCGCCGGGCAAAAAAAGAAGGCCGCTACATTTCATCATGTAACAGCCCACATCTACGATCTGTCGTAGAAAGCTTCCGCTCTTCCGGAATACTCATTAAAGAAAACAGTCTCTGAGAGCGTGTAATAAGGGTTGATCCACAGGAAGCCGATCCCGAGGGTAAGGAACCCGAGGATCTTCCATCCCACAAAACTCAGCCGTAAACAGAAGAACTCCCAAAGGTGCCCCTTCATCTTCTCCCTGGACAGCCGCATTGCCTCACTGACGGACACATTTTTCCTCTCCTCCAGTAAGAAAGGGGCCATGGCGTTGCGATAATAGATCACAATGCCCGGGATAAGGAAAAAGACGCTTCCGATCAGGACCTTGATCAGCAGGACCAGATGGAGCAGAAAGGCCTTCCACCAACTGGTGGATGCCCCGAAGAGAACCCCGTCTTTGGGTGTCCTCCGGTCCAGCAGGGAAAGATTGTAATCCAGATAACCCAGCCGGACAAAACTCCCGATATACAGCCAGATCGAGGCGATGATCAATGCTGCCGCGAACACGAGAAAGCGGTAAAATGGCGCGCCTTCACACAGCTCCAGGAGAATTCCGGAAATGATCATCAGCTTTAGTACTCCGGTGACAGGATTGGTAAAAACCCCCAGCAGGGAAGCGCCCAATCCGGTCATTGA
>CACZOS010000275.1 GCA_902782815.1 uncultured Lachnospiraceae bacterium
CCGTTTAAGCAGAATATTGTTCTATTTCATTATGTCAAAACCGTTCCGGCGGTTTTGACATAAAAATTATAAGCACATATATGGTTTTCCATGATATAGGGGGGAGAATATGTATACTGGTATTGGTGCATCTGCCGGAATCGGGATCGGTTCGGTGGTTATCGTTAAGGAACCTTCACTTGAATATAGTAATAAACCGGTCAGTGATACAGCCGCGGAGGTCGGACGTTTTCAGGCAGCGCTGAATGATTGTATTGAACGGACCACAGCCATGGCTGAGGATATGAAAACCCGTGTGGGAGAGAAGGAGGCAGAGATCCTGGAAGGACATGTTCTGCTCCTCATGGATCCCGAACTTACCGGCCAGATCGAATCCAAGATCACGGATGAGAAGAGCTGTGCCGAAGGAGCTGTGGAAGCAACCTGTGACTTCTTCGCAGCCATGTTTTCCTCTCTGGATGACGAACTTTTCCAGCAGAGGGCTACGGATGTATGCGATATCAAGACAAGACTGATCAAGATCCTCCTGGGTGTCGAGGATGTGGATCTGGCCAGTGTTCCCCAGGGAACCGTGCTGGTAGCCGAGGATCTTACCCCCTCCATGACGGCAGGGATCAATCCCGCCAACGTTGCCGGTATTCTCACGGAGATCGGAGGAAAGACTTCCCATTCGGCAATCCTGGCCAGAGCCCTGGAGATCCCCGCGGTCCTCAGTATCGAAGGAATCGTATCCAGCCTGGAGAACGGACAGAAGGTGATCCTGGACGGAGAGACCGGAAAGGTTTTTGTGGATCCGGATCAGGATACCCTCAAAGAATATGAAGAAAAGCGTGCGGCCTTCCTGGAGGCCAAAGCCGCATTGAAAAAGTTTGTGGGCAAGCCCACGGTAACGGCCGACGGTATCAAGGTGGAACTGTGTGCCAACATCGGCAAACCTGAGGATGCCGCCAAGGTAATCGAGTGTGACGGTGAGGGAATCGGCCTTTTCCGTACCGAATTCCTCTTTATGGACCGGCCTCAGGTTCCCACCGAAGACGAACAGTTTGAAGCCTATAAAAAGGTTGCCCAGCAGCTGGAGGGCAAGCCGGTGATCATCCGTACCCTGGATATCGGAGGGGATAAGGAGATTCCTTATCTGGGTCTCGGAAAAGAGGAGAACCCCTTCATGGGATTCAGGGCAGTACGTCTGTGCTTAAAGAGACAGGATCTCTATATTCCCCAGCTACGCGCCCTGCTTCGTGCCAGCGCATACGGGGAGATCAAGATCATGGTTCCCATGATCTGCTGTGTGAGTGAGTTCCGTCAGGTTAAGGAACTCCTTGCAGGAATCATGGCAGAATTCGATGAGAAGGGTATTGCCTACAACAAGGATATCCAGGTGGGAATCATGGTGGAGACACCGGCATCCAGCATGATGGCTGATGTCTTTGCCAAAGAGGTGGATTTCTTCAGCATCGGCACCAATGATCTTACCGGCTATACCATGGCAGCCGATCGCGGCAATCCGGATGTTGCCTATCTGTATTCCACCTATGATCCCGCAGTTCTCCGGTCTATCCGGAGAGTGATCAGCGCCGCCAATGAGGCGGGGATCATGGTAGGTATGTGCGGGGAAGCCGCGGCTGATCCGCTGCTTACTCCCCTGCTGATCTCCTTCGGACTTGAGGAGTTCAGTGTCAGCGCTACCTCCATCCTGAAGACCAGAAAGGAGATCTCCTCCTGGACCAAGGCGGAGGCAGATGAGGTTGCCCGTAATGCCATGGCCATGGCTACGGAAGAGGAGATCCATGCATATCTCAAATCTGTTGCCAGATAAGGACAGGTCTGCGGAGATTACCGGGTAATCCGATGAAATGATAAACAAGAAGGGTGTTGGAAACAACACCCTTTTTCACTGTAACAGGATCTTACATGAACAATTCATTTAACCCCCAACAATTAAAAGCCATCACCCACGGGGAAGGACCGGCTATGGTTCTTGCCGGGCCGGGATCCGGAAAGACTCTGGTGATCACCTGCCGGGTCAGATGGCTGATCG
This sequence comes from uncultured Lachnospiraceae bacterium, assembly GCA_902782815.1. Taxonomy (GTDB): domain Bacteria; phylum Bacillota; class Clostridia; order Lachnospirales; family Lachnospiraceae; genus Anaerobutyricum. The sequence continues at coordinate 2,039 of CACZOS010000275.1, forward strand.
AACAGAAGAAGGTCCGCCCTTCCGACATTCTGGTGATCACCTTTACCAGAGCTGCCGCGGAGGAGATGAAACGTCGTTTTCATCAGTTTGAGGGTATGGAGGATACCGCTGTAACCTTCGGCACTTTCCATGCCGTTTTTTTTATGATGCTCCGGCATGCTTACCATTATAAGGGCAGCGATATCCTGCGTGACCAGGACAGAAGGAGATATGTCAAGGAGATCGTGGAAGGAATGGATATGGAGATAGAGGATGAAAATGATTTTTATCCGGCCCTTCTCAGTGAGATCAGTTATGTGAAAGGGGAGATGATCTCCCTGCCCCTCTATCACAGCAATAATCTTGCCGATGATCTGTTCCGCCAAATCTATGAAGAGTATGAGAAAAAACTTCGGAAAGAAGGACTTTTGGATTTTGATGATATGCTGGTATTCTGCTATGAGCTCCTCAGGCAGAGGAAGGACATCCTGAAAATGTGGCAGGAACGGTTCCCCTATATCCTGATCGATGAGTTTCAGGATATCAACCGGGTTCAGTATGAGATCGTAAAAATGCTGGCAGGACCCGCAGCCAACCTCTTTGTGGTGGGAGATGATGACCAGTCCATCTACCGGTTCCGCGGCGCAAAGCCTGAGATCATGCTGGGCTTTGAGAAGGATTACAAAGACACGGAAAAGATCATTCTGTCCACAAACTACCGGTGCAGCGCCGAGATCGTCGAAAGCGCGGAAAAGCTGATCACCCACAACAAAAAACGATTCGCCAAGAAGATGACGGCTGCCCGGGGAAGTAAAGTACCGGTTGTCTGCCGTAAGGTGGAGAACAGCTCCGCGGAGTGTACGGACATTCTCGGGGGTATAGAGTTTTACAGCCGGAAGGGTATACCCCTTGAGGAGATGGCCGTGATCTTTCGGACCAATACCCAGCCCAGGCTGCTGGTAGGCCGGCTGATGGAATACAATATCCCCTTCAGGATGAGGGACCTGATCCCCAATATATTTGACCACTGGATCGCCCGGAATCTGATCGCCTACCTGCGGCTCGCCTCCGGTCCCATGGACAGACAGACCTTCTTGTCTGTGATGAACCGTCCCAAACGCTATATTTCCCGGTCCATGCTTACAGAACCGGTGGTGGATTTCACCCGGCTGAAAAAACAGTGTTCGGGGAAAAAATGGCTGTTCGAAAAAATCGATGATATGGAGATGGATCTTCTTATGATACGATCCAGACCACCCTATGATGCCATCAGCTATCTCAGAAAAAATGTGGGCTATGAAGGCTATCTGGAAGAGTATGCCCGCTTTCGAAGGATGAATCCCGATGATCTTTATGACATGCTGGACCAGATCCAGGAGACAGCCAGGGATTATGATACCGCGGACCAATGGTTTGCCCATATTGAGGAATACGGGGAAGAACTGAAACGGCAGATGGAGGCCGGAACAAAAACGGATCAGAAGGGGATCACCCTGACCACTATGCACAGCGCCAAAGGGCTGGAGTATGAGGTGGTCTTTGTCCTGGATGCCAATGAAGGGATCTGCCCGCATAAAAAGGCTATGAAAGAAGCGGATCTTGAGGAGGAAAGAAGACTTTTTTATGTCGCCATGACCCGGGCCAGGACATATCTCTTTCTCTATTCGGTAAATGAATTATTTCAGAAAGAAGTAAAGACGTCACGTTATATTCATGAACTTAGATCTGAATAGGATCTCCCCTTTTAAGACTGTCCGGGCTGACTCCGGCAGATGAAGGCCGGATGTACTTTGTGGGAATTCTATGTTACAATACTGAAAACAAACAAGAGAAGAAAAGGAGACGAACATGTTGTTGGAGATATTAAAAGTGATCATTCTCGGCATTGTGGAAGGGATCACGGAATGGCTGCCCATCAGTTCTACAGGGCATATGATCCTGGTGGATGAGTTTATCCGGCTGAAAGTCAGTCCTGAATTTAAGGAGATGTTCCTGGTTGTGATCCAGCTGGGAGCGATCCTTGCGGTATGCATCCTCTTTTTTCATAAACTGAATCCTTTTGCGCCATCAAAAGGTGAGAAAGAGAAAAAGGATACCCTGCAGCTTTGGGCAAAGGTGCTTATAGGCTGCCTGCCTGCCGCGGTGATCGGGCTGGCCTTCGATGATAAGATCGATGCCATCTTCTATAATCCACAGACTGTCGCGGCAACCCTGATCATCTACGGCGTTTTGTTCATCCTTGTGGAAAACTATAATAAAGGCCGTAAACCCACAGTGAGAAAACTGGATCAGCTGTCCTACCGGACAGCATTCCTTATCGGCCTTTTCCAGGTTCTCGCTCTGATCCCGGGTACTTCCCGGTCCGGCGCCACCATCATAGGTGCCATGATCCTGGGAACATCCCGTTATGTGGCTGCGGAGTATTCTTTCTTTTTGTCCATCCCGGTCATGTTCGGCGCCAGCCTGTTAAAAATGCTGAAGTTCGGTTTCCATTACACCGGCAGTGAAGTGGTTCTTCTTATCGTGGGGATGGTGGTTGCCTTCGTGGTCTCTGTCTTTACCATTAAGTTCCTTCTGGGATATATCAAGAAAAACGATTTCAAGATTTTCGGCGTTTACCGGATCATTCTGGGTATCCTGGTGGCTGCCTATTTTCTGCTGATAAAATAAAAATTACAGCAGGACAGAAATGATTTTATTTCAGAGAGGAGATTGGGATGGGGACATTACCGATCACGGCCTGGGTGCAGGAAAGAATACGTCAGTTGATGCCTCATCCGCTGATCTGTCTGGATGCCAC
>CACZOS010000276.1 GCA_902782815.1 uncultured Lachnospiraceae bacterium
ATATTAACGGCTGCTTCCGACCGTCAGCTGGAGCAGGGATCTGCCCTTTGAGAACTGCCTGCGGTACACATCCGTACATTTCCTGTATCTCCTGAATGTCCTCTTTGCCTCCTCTTCATTTCCATATGCTTTCCAGCAGCCTGTGCATTTCACGCCCCGTCTGGAATCCTCCATAAAACAACGCACGTCCTCCGGCGGATACCCCAGAAACAGGCCTACCTCATGTGGAAACTTACCGTCTTCCGCCATATGCCGGATCAGCTGATCAATACATCTTCCGGAACTGCCGCAGCAATATCCTCTGTTTTCAAGGATCTTTCTCGCCAGTGGACGTTCTAAATCCCTGTCCAGATAATCCGGCCGGTAAACATAAAGCAGTGCATTTCTATCTGTCCGCCGGAGTACCACGATACGGATTCCTTTTTTATGAAGCATTCTGTTCAGTTTCCGCACCTCATCATCAATATCCTGTCCCGCATCCAACGATACCGGGAACATATTGGCGGTTTTCAGGCCCGCCAGGGTGGGGGAACAATGATCGATCAAAAACTGTTCAGGCATCAGTCCGCTCCCTCCCTGTCATTTCCACCCAGAATCACTCCACTCATAAAGCCTCCCTGATTGTCATATAGTTAGTTTTATCTAACCCATGTCCCTTTTAAAACCGCCGCATTTCTACGCGGCGGTTAGTTGTCTCTAACATAATATACAAGTTCTATTCGTTTGTCAAGAGATATATTTCAAGATCTTCCGGTTCCCAATGCAACACCATGCCACGGAATAAGGCGTCTTGTCAAGTGAACTCAAATTTCCAGTATAGATACCGCACTTTGTTATCAGATTTTCTTTGTTCTTTATTAGTTGTTCACCCTAAAAATAACTGACTTTGATACGTTTGCCCATCTGTTTCAATGCCTTGGAAAGCTCTTGTACCAAGTTCATTTTTATGTTGAAATTGATCGGCAGATCGGGATTCTGATGCGCGGGATTGATCGCCTTACCGACGTAAAAGTTGATGTCGGTCGCTTCCTCAAAGAGGAGGCAGCTGATCAGTGATACACCGGTATATGCGGCAAATGTCTTCCCTGTCGAGGAGGACAGCGTGCTGCAGTTTGTGTCGGTGATGACCGGTGATCTGAATACGCAGGTTACAGTTTCCATATACCGGCTGAACGAAGGTGCAAAAAACCCTGTGGACGGTGTGCTGCTGGAAAGTGTCACAGAGAGCTTTCTTTATGCAGGGTATCACCGGATCCGGCTGCCGGAGAATATATCCCTGAAGGCAGACGAGCGCATCGGTATTACGGTGCTGAATCGGGTGCAGGGAGCAGAAGGGGTCCGCTATGCTCTGGTGAATACTTCCGGTATGGGAAGGAAAGCGGCCGAAATGATTGCGCAGAACTATGAAAATGAACCCTGGGGAAATCGCTATTATGTGGCCAGGGTAAATAAAGGAGAAAGCTTTGTAAAGTTCTCCGGAGATAACTGGATGGACTGGAAGGATGCGATTGTGACCATCGGCCAGGATGGATATCGCAGATATATGGTGTACGATAATCTGCCGATCAAAGGGTATGCATACCCGTTGGACCAGGTGCTTGCAGCACATCAGATGGATATACAGGCAGACACTTTTGGCGGCACAGTTTCCATCTGTACGGAATGCGGATATATCCTCCATTCCTTCGATCAAAGATGACAACGGGGACGGTTCTCTGACATCTTTTCAGATTATGTCTGAAAAGGTGTCAGAGAAAACCGTCCCCGTTGTCATCCGTTCAGTTTGTTTACTTCACCTTCATACTTCTCAGATACTCTTTCTGCTCAGAACTGATACGGCAGCTCTCAACAGATTTCTGTATCGTTTTGTTATGAGTCCAGGTATCAAGTCTGCGCTCTTCGATGTACGGCAGCACTGCCTCATACTGCTTCGCCAGTGCCGTTGCAAAATACCAGGCGATCATCATGTTCACGTAGTATTCTTTTGATCTGATTCCCGCAACCATCTGAGCGTATTCAGGTTCAAAATCCTCATCAAGGAAGTGCTCCATCAGCATTCCGATACCGAACCGGATCGTATATGTCTCATCAGATTCAATCCAGCGGCGGATCG
>CACZOS010000277.1 GCA_902782815.1 uncultured Lachnospiraceae bacterium
GAACACGAGCGGGGTAACGACCCATTTGATCAGATTCAGGAAGATCGTTCCGAACGGACGGATGTACTTTGTGGCGATACCTACATTACTCGTCAGTGCGATTCCGGCAATGATACCGAGAATCAGTGCGATAAAAATCTTTGTTGCCAGTGAAATTCCTTTCTTTTTCTGCATAGTAACTCCTTTCTTTCCCTTACACAACCGGAGATGATAATATCAGCAGATACCGTAAGACCGGATGTGTTTACCCTAACAATGATGATATTATTATAATGAAAAGAAGAAAACAGTTCAACAAAAAAAGGAACGTAATTGATTTATGAAAAAAATCTTTCGACTTTTTCAGAAAAGTGTTATATTTAACGGGTTATGAACCGGATTCTTAAGGATTGCTTTTACTATGCAGAACTGAGAACCGGGAAGAAAAGGGAGGTTATTAACAAATGGAAAGAGAAAAACTGGGAACCAGAATGGGCTTTATACTGCTGAGCGCAGGCTGTGCGATCGGCATCGGAAATGTATGGAAATTTCCGTATCTGACCGGGCAGAACGGCGGAGGTGCTTTTGTACTGGTTTATCTGTTCTTTCTGGCAATACTGGGAATTCCGGTTATGACTATGGAATTCTCCATGGGTCGGGCTGCGGCGAAAAGCCCGGTGATGATGTATCAGAAATTGACACCTCAGAAAAAAGGGTGGCATATACATGGTGGTTTCTGTCTGGTCGGGAATATCATTCTTATGATGTTCTATACCACGGTTGCAGGCTGGATGCTTCTGTATTTCTATAAAATGGCAGCAGGTACCTTTGCCGGAGCGGATCCGGAGGAGGTCGGTGAGATATTCAATAACATGCTTGCAAGTCCGAAACAGATGATGATCGCTATGGCAATTATCGTTGTGTTCGGTTTCTTTGTCTGTTCTCTGGGACTTCAGAGCGGAATTGAAAGGGTCACCAAGATCATGATGGTCCTGCTTCTGATCATCATGGTCGTGCTTGCGGTAAACAGTATTTTTCTCCCCGGCGGTCGTGAGGGACTCTCCTTTTATCTGAAACCCGATCTGGACCGGATGAAGAGTATCGGATTTAAAAACGTAGTATTAGCAGCCATGAACCAGGCATTCTTTACTCTGAGTCTGGGTATCGGTTCTATGGCGATCTTCGGAAGCTATATCGGAAAAGATCATTCACTTCTGGGTGAATCAGTAAACGTAGCGCTGCTTGACACTTTTGTGGCGATTGTTTCGGGATTGATCATTTTTCCGGCGTGTTTCGCGTATAAGGTAGAGCCGGGAGCTGGCCCAGGTCTGATCTTTGTAACATTGCCGAATATTTTCAACCATATGCCGTTGGGACGACTGTGGGGAAGCTTGTTTTTTGTATTCATGACTTTTGCAGCTTTTTCTACTGTAATTGCGGTATTTGAAAACATTATGGCTTGCATTATGGATCTTACCGGCTGGGACAGAAGCAGAACAGGTCTGGTCTGTACTGTCTGTATGCTGCTTTTGTCAATGCCGTGCCTGCTTGGATTTAACATCTGGTCCTCCATCCAGCCTATGGGAGAAGGCAGCGGCATCATGGATCTGGAAGATTTTATCGTTTCCAACATTCTGCTTCCCGGCGGTTCTCTGCTATTTGTGCTGTACTGCACGTGGAATTTTGGTTGGGGATGGAAGGCATTTAAAGAGGAAGCGAATCGAGGAGAAGGCCTGAAAGTTGCCGAATGGATGCGTGGTTATATGAAAGTAGTGCTTCCGATTATTGTAATTGCGGTAATGTGTGTGAACCTGATATGATTTTAAGTAATTTCAGCACCCCTTTCCCGGGGGGCTGATTTGCTGTTGATTTATTTATCCGTAGAATGGTTGCAGCCTTTTGCTTATTCTTGAAAAATCGATGGAACAGACTCCGTTGGAAATATGGATCGGGATCTGTGAGTCAAAAGGATAGACTTCCACCTTATAATTCGGATCATCAAAGAAATGGACATAGACCGCCTTATTGACAGGGTCAATGATCCAGTATTCCCGGACTCCGGCATGATGATATTTATACAGCTTAAGAAGCATGTCCTTGGAGCGGGTCGACGAAGAAAGAATTTCCACCGTCAGATCAGGGGCCCCTGTTATATGCCTCAGAGTTCTGTCATAATCATGGCAGATTATGAAAAGGTCCGGCTGGAGCATTGTGCGGTTGTCCATATCCAGCTGAACATCACAGGGAGAAAGGTATACATCACAGTTTCCGGCGTGTGCATCGGTACAGGCCCGAAACTGGAGATACAATTCCCCCAGGATCGTCTGATGCAGGGAAGACGGGGCTCCATCTCATAAATGACTCCATCGATCAGTTCCACCCGA
>CACZOS010000278.1 GCA_902782815.1 uncultured Lachnospiraceae bacterium
AATCAGAAGAGATAACGCGGCAAAGATCATTGCCAAGCATTTCGGAACAGAGCACACCATCAGCCACAATCGTTACAGCTATGACCGTTGGGAGTGCAAGGACAGCAAGGGCAGGACATGGACGGCCATGAGTGACTGCTCTATCCATGATCCGAGCGGGATCAGCCACGTCAATGGCAAGGTTGGCTGTGAGATCGTCACCCCGCTCCTTCAGTACGAGGATATTGAGACGCTGCAGGAGATCATCAGGGAGCTCCGGGCAGGCGGCGCGAAAGCAAACAGTTCCTGCGGGATCCACGTCCATGTGGATGCATCCAAGCAGGATGCCAAGTCTCTCCGCAGACTGGTGAAGTTTTTCTGCTCCCGCCAGGATCTTATCTATGACGCACTGCAGATCGGGGACAGGAAGAACCGCTGGTGCAAGCCGATCACGGAGAACTTCATGACGGTCCTCAGGAAAGATAAGAATATCAGCCTCCGCAGCCTGGAGCAGAACTGGTACGGAAGTGAAAACGATGGCGACGGTTGCATTGACCACTCTCATTACAACAGGACGAGGTATCACGCCCTCAACCTTCACAGCTACTTCACCGGAAAGGGCATCGAGTACAGGCTTTTCAATGGCACCACCCACGCCGGCAAGATCAAGGCTTACGTTCAGTTCTGCCTCGCCATGAGTGCATGGGCAATCGAAGCGGACGAGTCTATCCGCTTCAACCGGAAAGAGGGCCTCACCATGAAGCAGAAAGAGGATCTCTGGGCATCGATCCTCCGGTCCCGTCTCGGCCTCACCGGTAAGGAGTTCGCAACCTGCAGACAGTGGATGATGGCCGGGTATCGCCAGGCAGCTGGACAGGTAGCGGCATAACAGAAGAATAGGCTGCCCTACCGGCCATACGGGGAGAAAGAGAGGAAGCAATGAATCATATCACAATCAAAGATCGCAGAGAGATGACATACATGGGCTATAGCTACCGGGCGTGGTATCTGAGTCCATTTGGGGTTCCGTTCCACAAGGATTTTCATACGGCTGAGGAAATGGATGCCTTCAACCGTAGTGCGCAGGAAGTAGGAACGAAGATTCTTGAGTTTGTTGGTTTATAATTTTTTGCTGTCCTACCGGCCTGACGGGGAGAAAGGATTTGGCAATGAGTAAAGTCATGGAGCTTCACAAGAAAATCATGGATGCAGCGATGGATCTGTCCATCACGGAAGAAGAGTATAACCGCATCGCGGATTCGTGCATGGACGAGATGAATATGGCAGGCCTTACTGAACAGGAAGCAGCACAGATTCTGGGGGATCTGGCGTTCGCCCTCTTCATGTTTGCGTCGTGGTCAGCAAACTCGGCAGGATGAAAGGAGGGTATCATGAAGGGAATCACGAAAAAATACTGCGTAGCATGGACATATTATGGAATCCGTGGGGCAGAGGAAGGCTTCACCACGGTTGAGGCAGAATCCGAAGAAGCGGCAGAAGACCTGTTCTGCGAAGGGAAGGAAATCTGGAAGCCGGAAGGTTTTGGATACATGGTGAACTGGATTGAGGAGGTGAAAGAATGAAGCGTTCTTATTATGTGGCCTATGGGAGCAACCTGAACATCACGCAGATGCGTCTGCGCTGCAAAGGTGCCACGCCGGTTGGGGTTGGATATCTGAAAGACTGGGAGCTGTTTTATGCTGGATCCTTCAGCGGGAATTATGCCACCATCCGGCAGAAGAAGGGCGGGATTGTTCCGGTCGCAGTTTGGCTGATCTCCAAAGAGAACGAGGAGGCGCTCGACAGATATGAGGGCTGGCCGAGGTTTTACACCAAGCAGGAAATAGATGTCCATATGGTGACCGGGCAGATCGGGAAGAAGATTACGGGGATGGTCTATATCATGAACACGAAAGCGAAAGAGGGGAAGCCTTCTCCGTCGTATGTGGCCACCTGCAGCTATGGGTACAGGGATTTCGGAATTGCTGAAAAGTATCTGGACGAGTCGCTGATCCGTGCCGGCATAAAGAATCCTAACTCTGAAATATGGGATCAGTGGTAATCATTTTCTGATAGATGTGGTTGTTTGAGCAGAGCATAATAATAAGAAGAAGGGTGCAGCTTGCCGTCT
>CACZOS010000279.1 GCA_902782815.1 uncultured Lachnospiraceae bacterium
ACTTTCGACATAAGAGGGATGTATGTTGCTGCAAATACACAGGCTGCGGCTCCAATAGCCATCTTCTTATGTTTTTCCGGAACCTGTGTCCCGGCTGCCAATCCCATTGAGAACAGGCAAAACTTAACAAGCGCAAAATCCTTCCAGGTGCTTTCTCTTGCGTAACGATTGCCAAAATCAAATAGTTTATCCATAACCGGCTCCTCCTTGGTATAATCTGCAAATCCAACCACCTGCTGTTCATCGGCAAGCGACAATTTGTCAGACTGCAAGTTCATCATCCATTTTAATCAGGAACTCCTCCAGCGAAGGTGATAAGCTCTCCTGTATTCAGCTTGCATCAACGTATATTCTGTATTTTCCGCAGTGAAGACAGCGAAAGAGGTATCCGCACAGGTCACCATCCTTATATAGGTATTCCTCTACAACATCGATCGGATATGACGGAACCTGAGCAGCATAGGCTTTTGCGTTAGACTTATCTGTTTCCGCCGGCATATTCACCGCAGCATATATCCAGTACAGTTCGCAATGGCTCTACGATTGAGTCTTCGTATTGCACTGCCCATTGAGGTGTCATTTGCATGTTTCCATCTTCATCCATACTATCTATGGTTTCTCCGCTTTCTATTGGAAAACCATTTTCAAACTGATAGCTTGCTACATTGTACGCATAAGCAACAACATGGTTTGGACTTAGCTTCTTGAAATGAACCTGTACATCAGCGCCTCCAAAGACATCAAAGCCTAATGTGTCCACTATCATTTCATTAGTATCAGTTATGTTAAAGAATCTGGCATTTACAAAAAGGCTGACGAAGCGCTCGGACAAGCCGGCATCTTTTAGAGAATTAAACATCTCCGGAGTAATCAGCTTCCCACTCTGCGGGGCATATATCCCAATACACTCAGGGTAGCAATCTATCGCAGCACCAACCTGGGCCAGCAGTATTTCTGCCTGCTGCATATAGGGAAGTGCCTTGCCAAGCATTGTATGTACCAGGATCGTGTTTTTGCATTCGCTGATTATATCGTTTCCGTTTGGTACATCCCAGAATTGCCGGCGCTTCATATCATCCACATCGATCCCCGAATCAGTCTCGGATGACAGAAAAGTTGCAATAACAGGTACTCCATCCGGTTTGTCCTCAAAAATTGCCCTGAACTTTGAAACAGGGAACATGAACATTTCTCCGGAATTTTCCCCGGAAGGTTCCAAATATGGTGCTTCTCCCAAATCGCCCAAATACTTCTCGAGCGCCTTACGCAATTGCTCTGTCGTCGGGGACTTGGGTTTGTTCTTAAAAAGCAACTGTGCCATCATGATTTCTATTGTGTTTTCTTCAGCATTTTTATTATGATCCGGATCCATTTTGCCTCCTGCAATTATCGATTTACGGAATCTCAGCTATTTATTTCTTAAAGATATCGAACATACCTTTTGATCTTTTGTAGAAGAGTCCTTTTATTTGTCCCATTTTCTAAGTTCATCCCAGTCCGTAAAGACAGGCAGACTGGAATTTCTTATCCGATATAAGAGAAATCCCTTTTCATATCTGTCACCAATTCCGGATTATCTTGCTTCATCAAGTCGATCAGTTTATGGATATTGTCGATATCTGCGCGGATGGCGTTCAGTTCTTTCTCGGTGATCCCCACGAACTGTATGAATCCCACTTTGCCATGCAATGAATCCTGTGCCGTGGCAGTTGTGTCATCAACGGTGATCAAAGCAGTGATCTGTGAATCTGTTCCTACATGCAGAGATGTTCCATTGCCGGGAACGCACTCTTCCGGATCAAAATATCTTTCAGATTGATATGTGTATCTCGCAAGATTTGACATCATATTCATTGCCCACATACAGTTTTCGGGATTGTCTTCCTTAAGCTTCATCGTCATCTCATATCCCCATCGGCTGTATTCGCCGCCGAAGGCATCAGGCTCACAATAAAGCTCTGTCATTCCAAACGTAACAAGATGCAAGTACCCATCCGGATTTGTATAAACTGAAAACCCGTCCAGGTACTCATCTCCGCCGAACATAGCCCTGGATTGTATAGATGTACCGAAATGTGCCGGGTTTTGTCCCGGATACAACCTGCTGAATTCAGATTCGATAGTATCCCATCCAGGAGCCCACTCATTATCTTCGTTCATTTTCCTGATATATTCTTCTTTTGTCATAAACACCTCCGGTTCCTGAATTTCCTTCATAATACCATATTTGTTGTATATAAAATGTCTCGAAGTTTTGACCCGAGACATTACAATACTTTGCAAGGTTCCCTACATTATGGCAACGCTGTCTGATTCGCAGGGAACCTTATCATCCACCACAGACCTCCGGGCAATCGGAGGTTTTTCTTTTCTCAGAAGACATAATAAAAGCAGGCAATTATGATTACCCGCTTCAGAAGCACCACAAGCGTGAATTCGTCGACTCTATCTATATCGTCTCAATTTCTATATCGCACCAAACACTTCATCAAACAGGATCGAAATGGATCCTTCGCTGCAAAATTCTCTGACGGAATAGCCGAGATTCGGAGCTTTGTAAGAGTCGTCTGCTCCTGCATCTTTTAATGCCTGCAGCACACTTCTGAGATCTTCGTGCAATTCCTCTGTAAAGATCCGGTCTGTCCCTTCACGATGTTCCACATAATTGTATGATGGCAATATCTGCTTTGCCTGCAGTGCAAAACGGTTTAATACTGAATTGCCATATGAATCAAGTGCTTTTACAT
>CACZOS010000280.1 GCA_902782815.1 uncultured Lachnospiraceae bacterium
CTCCACCCACCGTCAGATGACAGACGAAGAACTGATAGCCGGAGGTGTAAAACCGGATATGGTCCGCCTGTCAGTGGGTATTGAAAACGTTCAGGATATCATCGAAGATCTTGACCATGCCCTGGGCGCAGTAAAATAAATATCATGAGTGTGAAAAAAACTAAGTTAGGGAGAATCGGCAATGATATATAACAATATTTTGGAAGCGATGGGCCATACCCCCATGATCCGCCTGAATCATATGGGAGACAAGGACAGCGCGCAGATCCTTGTAAAATATGAGGGAATCAATGTGGGAGGATCCATCAAAACCCGCACCGCCTACAATATGATCCTGGACGCGGAGAAAAAGGGCCTGATCGATCAGGATTCCATCATTGTGGAGCCCACCAGCGGAAACCAGGGGATAGGCCTCGCCCTTGTGGGGGCGGTGAGAGGATACAGGACTGTGATCATTATGCCTGATTCCGTCAGTGAGGAGAGAAGAAAGCTGGTCAATCATTACGGGGCGGAAGTGATCCTCATCCACGATGACGGGGATATCGGCGCATGCATCGATGAATGTCTCCAGACTGCCCTGAGAATGCAGAGGGAGGATCCCAGAGTCTTCGTACCCCAGCAGTTTTCTAATCCTGCCAACAACGCAGCCCATAAATATCATACCGCCCTGGAGATTCTTGAACAGGTGGGCGGGCCCATCGACGGTTTTTGCTCCGGAGTGGGAACAGGAGGGACCATCTCCGGAATAGGGGAAACGCTTAAAGCATTGAATCCTCAGATTGAGATCTGGGCGGTGGAGCCGGAGGATGCGGCGATCCTGGCCGGGGGAAATATCGGGACCCATCTCCAGATGGGGATCGGTGACGGGATCATTCCGGACAACCTGAACCAGCAGATCTACAGCGAGATCTGTATCATCACCGATGAGGAGGCCATACAGACAGCCAAAGACCTTGCCATCAAGGAAGGGCTCATGTGCGGGATCTCCAGCGGGACAAATGTGTGTGCCGCCATCAAGATGGCAAAGAAACTGGGACCGGGCAAGACGGTGGTCACCATATTGCCGGATACGGCAGAACGCTATTTCAGCACACCTTTGTTTGAAGGAAATTAACAGATCAGAAATTGGAAAGAAACTCTCTCCTCAGTCAAAAGGAGGGAGTTTTCTCCTTAACGGCCTTTTTTGGCCAGAGATTGGAGGCTAATCTAATGAATAAGAATTGGTGGAAAAATGCAGTGGTATATCAGATCTATCCCAGGAGTTTTGCTGATTCGAACGGGGACGGAGTAGGTGATCTCCGGGGAATTACCGGCAGGATGGGCTATCTTAAGGATCTGGGGATTGATGTGATCTGGCTGTCCCCGGTATATCAGTCTCCCAATGCGGATAACGGGTATGACATCAGCGATTACCGGGCAATCATGCCTGAATTCGGGACCATGGAAGATTTTGATGAGATGCTGCAGACTGCTCACTGCCATGGAATCAGAATCATGATGGACATGGTGCTCAACCATAGCTCGGACGAACATCCCTGGTTCAGGGAAAGCAGAAAAAGCAAAGACAATCCATACAGGGATTACTATATCTGGAAGGATCCCAAAGAAAACGGGGATCCGCCCAACCGGTGGGAATCCAGCTTCAGCGGCCCGGCCTGGACATTTGATGAGACCACCGGTCAGTATTACCTTCACCTGTTTGCGGAAAAACAGCCTGATCTGAACTGGGATAATCCGTCTCTGAGACAGGAGATCTATGACATGATGAAATGGTGGCGGGATAAGGGGGTCGACGGTTTTCGTTTTGATGTGATCAGCCTGATTTCCAAGGATCCTGCTTTTCCCGAGGGAGAGGAACTGGGTAACGGATATACTGCCATTACCTGTGCCAACGGCCCCAGGATCCATGAGTACCTGAAAGAAATGAATGCCGCCGTGATGGAGGGTTATCCTCTGATCACCGTGGGGGAATGTCCCATGGTGGATGAGGAAATGGCAAAGCTTTATTCCGGAGAAGACCGGCATGAACTGAATATGATCTTCCATTTCGAGCATGTTTCCGGAAGCAGGAAGAATCCCGGAAAGTACGGGAAATGGGATTCTCCTCCCATGGATCTGACTGAACTTAAACAGGTTTTGTCCCGCTGGCAGTACAGCCTGGCGGAGGAAGGATGGAACAGTATCTACCTGTCCAACCATGACCAGCCCAGATGCGTTTCCCGTTTCGGCAACGACAGCGCCGAATACCGTGTCCTGTCAGCCAAGATGCTGGCCACAGCCATGCATATGCTGAAGGGGACTCCTTACATTTATCAGGGTGAAGAGCTGGGTATGACCAATCCTGCTTTTGATTCCATCGATCTTTATCAGGATGTGGAATCCCTCAACATTTACCGGGAGCTCACGGAGGAAGAAGGATTGCCGGAGAGTCAGGTAATGGATTATCTGAAGAAGGTAAGCCGGGACAATGCCCGTACTCCCATGCAATGGGACGGGGGGAAAAACGCCGGTTTTTCCTCCGGCACACCCTGGATCAGGATAAATCCCAACTATGTGGAGATCAATGTCCAAAAAGAACAGATGGATCCTGATTCCGTCTTTCATTACTATCGGAAGCTTATCGATCTTCGTCATACTTATCCCGTGGTGGCCGAGGGAAAATACGGTCTGCTTCTCCCGGATCATCCCTCCATTTTTGCCTATACCAGAAGCCTGGGAGAGGAGAGGCTGCTGGTGGTCTGTAATTTCAGCAAGAATATCACGGATATACCTGAGGAGATCCGGCGGGAGATGAGCGGTAGATTACTGATCGCCAACTATGAGGAACAGGGGACAGACTGGCTCAGACCCTATGAGGCGGCAGTCTGGTACCGGAAGGGATGATTCTCTGATCTCAAATTGAATCACAAAAAAACAGTGTCCGGTTACAGCAACTGTAACGGA
>CACZOS010000281.1 GCA_902782815.1 uncultured Lachnospiraceae bacterium
CAGCGGAACCTGCCCGGGCGCCCAATGTGCGGACACGGGCCAGCAAAGCTTTGCGGTTTCTTTCAAAGGTATTTCCATAAGAGGAAACCAGTTTCCGGTCGAACCTGCGCAGAAATCCGATCGGGACCGGCATATTGTCAATGAGCACAAAAAATCTGTCGATCGAGGATGCTTTTCCTGCTGCCTCATCGGCATCATCCAGTATAATGAATGTACGGAAAGGATCGTTCAGAAACCGGCGCAGGATCAGAAGATAGTTTTCTATGATCTCTTCACGGTTCTTTCCCGGCTCCTTCATAAGACGGCCCAGCAGACGGACTTCTTCCTCATCTCCGATCCAGGTATATCCTTTCTGATGATCCAGAAACCACCTGATATGATCAAGCTTCCGGATCGATTCCTTAAGAGAAAGCATATCCTTTTTGCTGTCACGAAAGCCCTCTTCCGGCTCCTCCTCTTCCAGTTCCTCTTCCAGAATCTGTTCTGCGATGATCCGGCCTGTTTCTTCTTCCTCTTTTTCAAGGTAATCTTTTAATTCTTCAACCTTACTTTTTATCGCTCTTCGAAAACCCATCCTTTGTACCTTTAAAAATTTTTACCGGCCGCTTCCCAAAAGGAAGTTCTTGCGATATACCGTTCAGAAATTCCCTTCATCCTCCCGTGAATAAAGGATCATGACGCTGTAGCCCTGGATCCGGAATTTCAGTACCCCCGCATGGACTGTATGATATGCTTTCTCCTCCGTAAAATGGTCCGCACTCGAAAGCATGATCCGCTCCAGGACTGTTTCCTTCTGAGTGGAAATACCTGTCTTCCATACTTCAAGTTCAGCCGTCCGCTCTTCTGCCTGATTATTGAGAACAACAATGATCCGTTCTTTTTCATTAAAACGTCCGTAGGAAATTCCCTGAAAATCATTCCATAGAAATTCCAGCGATCCGTTCCGGAGAACAGGATAATTTTTATGAATGCGGATCATGGCTCTGTGAAAATCGATCATCTGCCGGTCCTCATGGCCCCAGGGATAGGTACGCCGGTTATCCGGATCCGTAAAACCACAGACACCTGCTTCGTCCCCGTAATACACGGTGGGGCTCCCCGGCCAGGTCATCTGGAGAGCCACAGCCTCCCGCATGACAGCAGGATTTATCCCCTCGGAAGCGGCTTCTCCTCCCAGATAAGACAGCCGGCCGACACGATGACTGGTCCTTGTAAGAAACCGTGAATGGTCATGATTTGACAGTTCATTCATTGCGGTCGTAAGCGCCGACATGTGGAGCGTCCGCATATTGGTTTTCATGGCAACGATAAATGCCTCGCTGTTTCCCAGAAGGTCCTCCCGATATTCGTCGCTGTGTTTTTCCATACCCGTCAGGAACCATGTGACAGGCTCCATAAAGGCATCATAGTTCATGACCGTGTCCCACTCGTCTCCCATAAGCCATCCCTCAGGATTGCCGTAGTGTTCGGCCAGAATGATAATATCCGGATTGACTGCCTTTACACGTTTGCGGAATTCTCTCCAGAACCCGTGGTTGAATTCGTTGCTGTGCCCCAGGTCCGCTGCAACATCAAGCCGCCATCCATCGATGCTGTAAGGAGGCGAAGCCCACTTTTCCCCTACCTGCATGATCTTTTCGATCAGTTCGGGAGACTCTTCATAATTCAGCTTCGGAAGGGTATTGTGTCCCCACCAGCCGTCATAGCTTTCGTTATCCGGCCAGGCCGCATCGTTTTCAAAATGAAAAAAGCTTCTGTAGGGACTGTCAGCAGAATGATAGGCCCCGGACTCAAAGCCTTTCCGGCCTTCGTAGATCTTCTCACGGTCCATCCATTTATTAAAAGAGCCGCAGTGGTTAAATACCCCGTCGAGGATGATCCTCATTCCTCGGCGGTGTATCTCTTCACATAGTTCTGCGAACAGATCATTTCCTGCCTGCAGATTGTCAAGGTCCGTCACCCTTTTCAGATATTTGGGAGAATCATAATTATGGCAGTCCCCGTAAGGGAGTACACCTTCTTCATCTTCAAGGATCCTCCCGAAATGTGGATCCACATAGTCGTAATCCTGACAGTCATATTTGTGATTGCTGGGGGAGACGAAGATTGGATTCAGGTAGATAACTTCCACCCCGAGTTCCTGCAGATAATCCAGTTTATCCAGCACGCCCTTCAGGTCTCCTCCGTAAAATTCCCGCACTCCCATGGCAGCGGGGATCTTGTTCCAGTCTTCAACTTTTACAACAGGTTCCCCTATATAACAGTATTCCCTGTTTTCTACATCGTTGGAAGGGTCGCCGTTACAAAAGCGGTCTACAAAGATCTGATACATGACAGCCCCTTTTGCCCAGGACGGCGTCTGGAATCCAGGGTAGATCTCAAAGTCCATTCTGGGCTCATATTCCATCTCGGCACCGCGGGCATTATAGTAGCAGGTACTCCATCCATATGCTATCTCAAAATGATACCGGAGGATCCTGTTCGGCATGATCACCTTTGTCTCATAATAGTCAAATCCATTATGTGAAAAAGCTACCTCCATAGGTTTCCTTTCGGGGAGTGTGTCTCTTTCTGCATCGGATCTTCGACCATAGTCAAAAACAATGGCTGCTCCGTCCACATTGTTTCTTTTTGTGCGGAACCGGATCCGTACTTCATCCCCTGCTTTTGGTTCCTGGGGACTGCGGTAAAATTCCGTCCCGTCGCTGAAAAAAGATTTCTGGTCCAGTACCGGCCTCATATTCAGGACATATTCTGTTTTCTTTCTGCTTTCTTTACTGGGATTCATGGGTTTCCTTCTTCTTTGTTTATAGGTAAATCTATTTTAACCTTTTAGCAGGATATTTACAAGTTGTAATA
>CACZOS010000282.1 GCA_902782815.1 uncultured Lachnospiraceae bacterium
ACAGACAGATATTGACCGGCTGAAGGATCTCACCGGACTGCCGGACGACATGTTCACTTACGATAAACTGGAATATTATAATCAGGCGAATCTTTTAAAGGGCGGTATTGCCTGTGCAGACCGGATTACCACGGTCAGCAAGACCTATGCTGAGGAAATCTGCACGCCGGACTTCGGTGAGGGACTGGATTCGACATTAAACTACCGAAAAGAGGACATTACCGGTATTGTTAACGGCCTGGACTATGTTTTCTATAATCCCTCCAAAGACCCTGCCATCGCAAAGAAGTATGGGGTGAAAAGAAGGATTGAGGGAAAGGCTGTGAACAAGAAGGATCTTCTGGAGACTGTCGGACTGCCGGAGGAAGAAGATGTTCTTGTTCTCGGAATAGTCGGCAGACTGACTGAGCAGAAGGGACTGGATCTGTTTGGTCCCATCCTGCCACAGCTTATGGAGAAGCCGGTGAAGCTCCTTGTATTGGGAGGAGGTCAGCCGGAATATGTCCGCATTTTCGAAGAAGCCCGGGAGAAATATCCTGATAAGGTTTATATGAACGTGGATTACTCGGATGCTCTGGCCAAGAAGTTTTATGCCGGCTGCGATGCCATCCTCATGCCTTCCCGTTTTGAACCCTGCGGACTCAGCCAGATGATGGCCCTCCGTTACGGTTCCGTTCCGGTTATCCGGGAAACCGGAGGATTGAAAGACACGGTGGCGGTGGTCGGTAAATCCGACAAACCCACAGGATTCGGATTTGAAGCTGCAGAACCGGATGCCCTTCTCGCCTGCCTTATGGAAGTCTGCCGTGTCTATTTCGAGGACCGGGACCTGTGGAACGAAATGACAGAGCGGGGAATGAAGAAGAATTATTCCTGGAAGACATCCTGCCGGAAATATGAGAAACTGTATGAACTAATGGTTTAAAAAGGACGCCTTCCAGATACCAGGAGTATACTGTGAAAGAACAAAAAAAAGAAAAAAGTTTCCTTAAAAATGTAATATTCATTTTACTGCTGGGCCTGTTCTTTGCCGGGCTCAACAGTTTTTTTCAGCCGGCCTGGTTCAGCTGGAACAATTATGACACCTTCCACGGCTTCTACAGTGAGCCTGAGAATACCATAGAAACGATCTTCCTCGGGTCCAGTGCTGCGGTAAACGGTGTGGATCCCATGGAACTTTACCGAAGAAGAGGGCTGTCCTGCTACAATCTGGGGTCGGAGCAGCAGCCTCTCATGGTATCTTATTACTGGATGCAGGAAGCCTTCCGGAGGAATCCCCGTTCCCTGAAGACGGTGTTTCTGGATGTTTCGGAGCTGAGAAAGGGATCCCAGCCCGAATTCTACCAAAAAGGAATTGACCCTATGCATTTTTCCATGGTGAAATACAACGCTGTGAAGGACTATACCGGTGGAAAGGGGGAAGATATCGTCTCCCATCTGATTCCTCTTTTCTCCTATCACAGCCGGTGGAACTCCCTGAACAGAAGCGACTTTTCAAAGTATTCCTACAAAGTAAGGAAATGGACCAGGGGATACAACTTTAAGGCAGCAAAAAACAATTTGAACGAATACAATTATGACGAGATTCCGGTACCACGTAACTATCCTATCCGGAAAGGTGATGAGACAGACATCCACGAGGAGTCCCTTATATATTTAAGCAGGATAATCGACTTTTGCAGAGACCATAAGCTGAAGGTGGTTCTCTATAAGTCCCCTTCCAATCGCTGGCCGGACGAGATCCACTGCGCGGTAGAATCTCTGGCGGACCATTTGGGACTGGAGTTTCTGGACTTTAATTATCAGCCTCTTACAGACACAATACGCCTGAACATGGCCCTGGATTTATGTGATTTTAACCATCTGAACTATTCAGGAGCCTGGAAAATGACAGATTATCTGGGCAAATATCTGGTGGAACACTGTCATGGGACAGATGTTCGCGGCAAAAGCGGATATGAGCATCTGGATAAAGAACTGGCGGACTACAAGAAGAATGTGGACGATGTTATCACTTTGAAAAGATGCAAGGATCCGGTCAAATATTTGTCGTTTGCCATGAA
>CACZOS010000283.1 GCA_902782815.1 uncultured Lachnospiraceae bacterium
ATATTGTTGTCCAGCCTGCCGCCGTAGTATCCACAGACTGCCCCCAATAACCCGCCTATAAGCAATGCAAATGTCGTAGCAGCAAGGCCAACAGTCAGCGAAGCTCTCGCCCCGTAGACAATCCGGCAAAGCATATCCCTTCCCATCTCATCTGTTCCAAGCCAATGCTCTGAGGATGGTTTCTGAAGACGTGCAGGAACATTTATCTGGCATGCATCTTTCTGGTAATCCCAGAAGAAATCAGCAGTACAGGCGGCAAGAACAATAATTGCCAGCACAATCAGAGCCGCCATTGCAATTTTATTCTTACGAAAGCGTCTCCAGATTTGCCGTGCCTGGCTCTCTTTCTTTTTTCTTATTCTTTCTCTTGCCATTATTGTTTCCCTTCAAGTACTGTGCTTTTATTCTCGGGTCGATAAGACCATAGAGGATGTCAACCAGAAGATTAATGATACTTACCATGACCGATACAAATACCATGCATCCAATAACTGTTGGGGTATCATGCAGCTTGATGCTGTCTATCATCAGACGGCCAACGCCGGGAATAGCGAAAACAGTTTCAATCGCGACTGAACCGCCCACAAGCAGGCTGAAATCCAGACCGGCGACAGTAATAGACGGAAGAACCGCATTTCTTAACGCATGCTTATAAGTAGCACTGAAGTGGCTTACGCCCTTTGCTCTTGCTGTCCGGATATAATCTGAACTCAATACTTCCAGCATAGAGGACCTTTGGGTTCTGACGATACTGGCCAGCATATTGAATCCCTGTGTAATTGTCGGAAGAATAAAGCTTTTTACGGTTCCATCAAAGGCAGAAGGAAGAATTCCCCAGTTTAAAGCAAACAGCAGAATCAGCATTGTCCCAACCCAGAAAGTGGGTGCCGAAACACCGATCATGGCGAACACACTGATAGCATAGTCCACAATACTGTTATGCCTGACTGCCGCAATGACGCCGAGCGGCACGGAGATGACCAGGGCAACAATCATAGCGCCAAGGCTGAGCTCTACTGTGTACGGAATAGCCGCAAAAAGACGCTCTGAGACCGGATTCCCCGTATACCAGGATATACCGAAGTCACCGCGGCACAGATTCAGAAGATAGCGCCCGAACTGAACAAAAAACGGATCGGTAATGCCAAGCTTTTCTCTGGTTTCCAGGATCAGTTCCGGCGTCGCATCGGAGCCAAGCAGAAGAGCTACCGGATCACCAGGCGTAAGATACATGATAAGATACACGATAAAGATAACTGCTATCGTGACAGGAATCATGTATAGAATTCTCTTTAGCGAGTATTTTAACATCTTTCCACCTTCAAAAAAGTTCCCCGGGTTCATCATCCGACAAACCCGGGGTGTTCGCAATCAATTACTGCTCGTAACGGATTGTATTGTACCAGTAAGTCGTTTCAACGTTAATGTTGACGCCCTGGACACCAGTGCGGGCAAGCGCATACAGATTGCTGTTGAACATGCCGATCCATGGACAATCGTCGCAGAGAATAGTATTGATCTGATGATAGATCTCAGAGCGCTCCGCCTCGTCCAGAGTGGCTTTCGCCTTTTCCATCAGTTCATCAACTTCAGCACTGGTGTAATGAGCATAGTTCTTTGCACCAATACCGGAAGCCTGGAACTGGCGGCCTACAAACAGCTCAGGATCATTATAGAAAGCAGTATAGTCAAAGGCCATGTCATACTGATTGTTTGCCATCGCTTCAGTAAGGATGGTGTTATCAATACGGGTATAGGTCATATTGATGCCAACCATGGACAGATAGGCCTGTACAACCTGGGCAATACGTTCCTCCGCATCAGTCTTGACGCAGGCTTTGATTTCCTGTCCGGCATAACCGGATGCAGCTACCAGTTCAGTAGCCTTTTCCATGTCATAGGTATATGGATCGTCTGTTGCGCCATAAACCGTGGGCGCCCATACGTTGGACCATTCCTTACCATATCCGTTATAGCCGACTTCAAGGCAGTCAGCACGGTTAATCGCCCATGCAACAGCCTGGCGGAGCTGTTTGTTAGTGAAAGGACCTGACTCACAGTTCAAAGCAATATAGTAGATCGTAGAAGACTCATGCTCAAGAACCTGAACATTGGAATCTGCAAGACAGTCATCCATCGCAGCGGTATCGAAGTTGACGTTAACATCCGCTTCACCGGTCTGCACCATGATGGTCCGGGTTGTGGCTTCAGGGATGATGCGGAAGATCAGCCTGTCATTCTGTGCAGCATCGTCAGGATCAAAATAATTCTCATTTTTCACAAGAACACAGGAGTTACCGATATCACGGCTCTCAAGGATGTAACGGCCGGTAGCGCCATTTTTGATAACGTCATCCCATGAGCAGGTTTCAGCTTCCGCCTTCTCAATCCAGACCTGAGAAAGAATTGTGCAGGCAGAGTTGGAAAGCGCGGTCAGCAGGGAACCATACACAGTGGAAGTGGTAATGCGAAGAGTCTCTTCATCAACTTTCTCGAATTTCTCAACCGGCCCAAGCAGAGTTTTACCGGAAGAAGACTTCTCTTTAGCGCGCTGCAGGCTGTAGATCACATCATCAACTGTAAGTTCCGTACCGTCATGGAATTTCACACCCTGAGCAATTTTGAATTCCCAGGTATAGTCATCAATCTGTGTGTAAGAGGTTGCCAGAACCGGAACAGGATTGAAATAGTCATCTGTCTCATAAAGGCGGGAGACCATATTCTTGAGGACATTCTTGTTATTGGTGTCAGTAGATGCTGTCGGGTCAAAGCCGATGACGTCAGAGGACTGAACAATGGTAATCGTTCCATCCCAGGCTTCGTCAGCGAATGCTGTCGTCATTAAAGAAAGCATCATCATGCAAACAAGGATGCCGGCAAGCAGTTTCTTCCATGTGTTCATCGTAAAAATCTCCTTTCAGATTGGGGACGCACTTAGTGTGCTTTATAAATCTCATCAAACTCCTGCAGCTCAGCGAATGAGTCGATCTCAATCACATCAGAAGCATTGCAGGGCATGATGTTGATTTTGTATTTATCGCGATAAACCCGGAACGGGACATAAGACATCGGCAGTTTATGACCTTCCGGGCTTTCGTAGGCTTTCTGAATATCATGAGCCAGCTCTCTTCCATCCCTGCCGTCCCAATAGGACATACCGATCAGCTTAAAACAGTTCTCTCCTGCCCCCACAACACCAATCTCTGTGATTATTCCAGTCTTATCTGTTTTCAAAAACCAGTCATCTGTCTGCTCGACTTTTGTACCCATAAAGTCTGAAGTATAGTGATAGCGATGAACTACCTTCGGATTGGCAACAACCAGGTCAGACTCCATCACATAAGCATGATCCAGAAGATCCCTGGCATAATAGAAAGAAGAAATGGTGCCTGTTCCATCGTAATCAGGATTCTCAATCAGTTTAATCTCCGGGTACTTCTTCTGCAGCAATTCAAACTGCTCTCCGAGGTAACCACGGACGATGTATATTTCCTCAATACCTGCCGCTAACACTGCGTCAATCAGCGTCTCAATAATCCGCTTTCCATGTACACGAACCATCGGTTTCGGTGTATTAATCGTTATCGGGACCATCCGGGAACCAAATCCGGCAGCAAGAAAAACTACTCGTTTCACTTTATAGGGCTCCAGGGCGGTAAAACCAGCCTCTGTGATTCCTTCTGCATTCAACCATCCGTTTTTTATAATTCTATCTTTCGCCGCATCCAGTTCTTCCTTTGAAAAACCAAACACTTCCCTGCGAAGCGACAAATCCTGTTTTTCTGCGATAGAACTTAATACTTCGAATTCAAGTCTCTCCATCTGCTGCCTCTCTATTCTCTCTACACTCTCTGTAGTAGCACGCTTAAGGTGGCTTATGTATTATATCTTTCTGATTACTATTCGTCAACACGGTTTTTATAGCTCAACAATCAGTGCCAAATATGTTGAAACTGCGGAAACAATTCAACATGGTTGTTGACATCAATATCCCTGTAATCTATACTTATGAAACAATTCATTTTTTTCGTGGAGGTACTCCCCATGTCTCTTGGTGCAAATATTCGCCGACGCAGACTTGCATTAAATCTGAGCCAGCAGGATCTGGCGAATGCCTTAGGCTATAAAACCCGTTCCTCTATTGCCAAACTCGAAAAAGACAGTGCCGGTCTTAGCCCGGACAAGCTTCTGTCCCTGGCAAATACGCTTCATACTACTGTAGATTATCTCGTGACAGGAACAGCACCGGAAAGTGTAACCCGCCATGGAACAGTCGTCACTGATTCCACACTTGGCGAATTCCCGGTCTCGCAAAAAGATAAGCAAAAATGTGTTGCGATTATTCTGGCCGGCGGAAAAAACCGGGTAAACAAATACAGTATCCCGCTTCAGTTTGTCTCCGTAAAAAACAAGCCGGTTATTTTATACACAATGGAGGCCTTCCAGCGTCATCCTCTTGTGGATGAAATCAATGTTGTATGTCTGGAAGGCTGGGAAGATTTCCTGCCTGCCTATGCGGAAACATATGGCATATCAAAATTAAAAGATATTATTCCGGCCGGCGACACTGGTATAAAGTCTGTCCGGAACGCCGTAGAATGGCTTTCTCCAAGGCTCAGCCCTTACGACATCCTGATCATCCAGGAAGCCACCAGGCCCTTTGTAGATCCGGAGACTATCTCTAATGCCATTCGCTGCTGTAAACAGTATGGCAGTGCCATTTCCTTTGAACGGATGGATAGCCTGACCCCCTTTCTGCTGGGTGAAGAAGGAGAAGGTCTGACCCATCTTCCTGCTTCCAGACTGATCAATGTTCAGTCTCCGGAATTGTATTTAGCAGGAACACTGCGTCAGGCCTTCTTTGATGCTGCGTCTGTCTGTCATCCGATGGATGAGACGATTTGTTCTGTGTTTCTCCACCATATGGGGAAAGAATTGAAGTTTTGTGAGGGCAACCATAATAATCTAAGAATCGTATATGAAGACGATCTTAAACTCATGGAGGCATTAATTTAATTAAATTTATGGAAAAACGAAGAAATCAGAATTTCGGAAATCGTTAACAAGTGATATCAAAAAACCCTTATCAGAATCGCTATGCAAGATAATCCACATACCTTTCCGCCATTTTGCGCCAGTTAGAAAGCGCTTCCCCCATGTTGGCTCCACATGATTCACGGTACATTGCCCAGACAAACCAGTAATAAGCAATAATTGCCGTGTATGCCATGTA
>CACZOS010000284.1 GCA_902782815.1 uncultured Lachnospiraceae bacterium
CCGGTGCGCTTTGTCAGTTCGGAAAGAGTTTTCAGGATCTTTCCACGGTCAGTGTTTTTGCAATTGTCAAGGTACTTCCGCATGTTTTCCGGCATCATGTCATAAATGCCGCTGTTGCGCAGGGAGCGGGGCTTCGTGGCAATGTATTCCAGATAAGGAAGCCATTCCATACTTTCCTGGATATCATTACCGTAAAGTCTGCGGTGTGTGACGATCAGCTGCTGCTTAGGATCCATCACATCTACATGTTCTGCGGTGACCTTCAGCCAGACTTCACTGTTGGCCTGGCCGGGGGAAGCAGAGTATGTATGCCGTCCCTTATTCAGTTTGAATTTACCCCAGCCATCTGTGGGTACTTTCAGGTATAATGCTGTATCAAAAGCTTTTTCCGGGAGTGGTTTTAACGTTTTACGGTCTGTTTCAAAGCGTTCCTCAATTGTCTCATCCCTGAAGCGGTAATGGTTCCTGTCGGTATCTTTATCGCACTGTTCAAGAAGTTGTCTGTTGTATTCGCCCAGGGAAAGAAAACGGGGAACCGGGACTAAAAAATTCCGGCGCCCATACCCTCCCTTTGATTCTACACCGCCTTTTTCATTTCCAGCATTCGGGTTGCAGAACCTGGAAATGAAACCGTAGTGTTCCTGAAACCGTAGAAAACGTTCTGTTATCTCTCGTCCGCCATCACGCATGATCGTCGTAACGATAGTAGATGTATTATCGAACCAGATTTCAATTGGTACTCCGCCGATATGCTCGAAAATGGCCTTCATGGATTCCAGCAGGCACTCCATGTTTTCTCCATAATGCAGTTGCAGAAAACCACCATTGCTGTAAGGAAAATCCAGGACGAAATACTTACCGGAATACTGGGTACCATTTTCATAGAAATCGGCAGAACCAAAATCAGCCTGTGCCTCACCGGGGCTGTGTATCAGTGGAATGAATCCCTCCTTCTTTTTAAGGTTTAATTCCAGTTTCTTTTCGCTGACATAGCCAGCCACAAGTCGATAGGAACAGTCAAATCCTTCAGCCTCGTCTTCAAGTCTGTTAAAGACTCTCGTTGCAGTGTGTCGTTGTTTTCGAGGAGCATTTAGGTCCTCCTTGAGCCACTGGTCAATAAGTGGTTTAAATGGATCAAGTTTTGGATAGCTTTTGCTATCCGCAGGCATAGGATCCGGCTCATTAAAGTCTGTTTTATCGACATACTTTACGACTGTCTTCCAGTCAAGACCGGTGATCCTGGAGATTTCAGATATATTTGTCAGGCCTTGCTCATAATAGAGTTGTCTGATACGATGTATCTGATCCATACCGAAGGCGCATGGTTTCTACCGGCGTTGAAGGAGATTTCCAGAATTCAGCCGGTGGCGGCCATGGAGGATGAAAGCGCGATTTTTATCCAGGGCGACACTGCCTGGAGCTTAGGAAATATCCATTGGATCGCCAAGGGTGAGGGGGATATGGAACTCAATGCGTCAGGGAACTGCTTTGCGGATCCTCCTTCACACCTCAAACTTCTCAATGACTGTGTCCAGAACAAACTCCTTTTTCAGTTCACCCAGTCTGGCTAAATGCAGCTGTTTACCATGATTGGCCAGAGCCTCCACATCACGCCACTTCTCCACAAGAAGTAGGTCATCACTACCATCAACCGGTGTATAGTAGTCGTACTTGATGTTTCCCTCTTCACTGCGGGAAGCGACATCGATCCCCTCTGTGTAAATCATCTCCAGGAATTCATCCCTCATGTCCGGCTTGCATTTGTATGTTACATTTAATACGATCATTTTTCTTACTCCTCTCCGGTACACACCTCTGTGGATGCATTGATAATTCTCACTCATTTTTCACTATCTTCGTACCGGCCCAAATTGCAGCAATGGCGCAAACAGCCGGTTTTATGCAAACTGTGTCACAGCCCCCGGGAATTCGTTTCAGCACTTCCTCCGGTGTGATCGTGCCGCCGGGGCTCTTTGCAAATTCGCCCTTACTCTGGTTCTTTTCTTCACGGATCTTCTTCAGTTCTTCGTTGGTCAGAATGGTCTCCTTCCAAAATAATCACGGATCTCCTGCATTCTGCCAGTCTGGTCTACCGAAAATGGACACCGGCTGTTACAGTGGCCGCATTCGATGCAGTCGGATGCTGTTTTATCTAACACGAAATAGTGTTCCTTCGCCATATCATCCCCGATCAATGCCAGGTCATAGAATTTATTTATCGTCCCGATATCCAGCCCTGCCGGACATGGTGCGCAGTGATTACAATAAACGCACTTTCCGTTTGCTTCCGGCGGTGCAAAAGAACCGATGATACTGTAATCAAGCGCCTCTTCCGGCTGTTCATAATATCTCAGAAGGTGCTCAATTTCATCCACACTCCTGGCTCCCGGCAGGACTGTCAGAATCCCCGGTCTGTCAAGTGCATATTTTATACACTGATACTGTGTCAGTGCCGCCCCAAATGGAGAAACTTTCGCGTCGAGAAGCTGGCCGCCGGAGAAGGGCTTCATAACCGATATGCCGACGCCTTCGGTTTCACAGCGTCTGTATACCTCGGCCCTTTCATCTACTCCGCCAAAGGCATATTCACCATGGTTATAATCGTACGCTGGATTCACCGAGAACATCAGCATATCTATGATCCCTGCATCCAGAATTTCATGGATCACAGACGGAGTGTGTGATGAAGCCCCGATGTGCCTGACAACGCCCTGCTCTTTCATCTTCAGGAGGTAGTCCAGGATACCATTCTCCTGGTAAGATGCCCAGTCTGAGCTTTCGTCCTGACAATGGATAAAGCCATAGTTGATATAATCAGTCTTTAAATCCATAAGCTGTTTATCCACCGACCTTTTCACTTTTTCAAGATCAAGCGTCCATCCATACGTCACATTTGAATAGTCCGCGCCAAAGTGAATCTGGTACATGACCTCATCGCGGACATCGGACAAAGCCTCA
>CACZOS010000285.1 GCA_902782815.1 uncultured Lachnospiraceae bacterium
AGGCTGAAGAAGCTGGATCTTTCCAAGACAGGATTTAAACCCGAGAATCTGGAGGATACCCTCCTGGTGGATCAGACCACCGTCATTACCTGGAAGGACAAGAGCCGTACCGTTCAGGCTGATTATGTGGGAAAGACCGTAAAAGTAAAATCCGCATATTACCGGATTACCAAGATGTGTAAGGAGGTTTCCTTCTTAAGACCCACATCCAGATCTGCGAAAACCATTACGATTCCCGCCACCATTAAGTTAAGAGGAATAACTTACAAGGTAACAGCCGTATCCGCTGATGCTGCCAAAGAGCATAAGAATCTTACCTATCTTATTGTGGGCAAGAACGTAAATCAGATCGGGAAGGAGGCTTTTGCTTCCTGTACAACGTTGAAAAGGGTGACTTTCCAGGGATCAAAGCTCAAGACCGTGGATGAAAATGCATTTACGGGCACAAGAAAGAACATGACCATCAAAGCCCCCGCCAGCTGTATGAAGAACTATAAGACTCTTCTTACTGCAGCAGGCGCTGTGATCAAATAATTCTGCAATTATTAAGGACGAAGAAATGCCCCCAAATCTCAGAAATGATTTGGGGGCATTTTTATATGGTCATTTTTCCCATCAGCCGGCTGCTGCCGCGAATCAGACATTCATATCAAAAAAACTGCAGTGCCTTTTATCCTCTGCGGTGCATTTCATCCCACAGCCCTGACATTTCAGGGGGCCATCGCCGAATTCTTCTTTATTGACCTTGGCCAGATGGGCAAGCCAGTCACTGATCGCTTTTTTTATGTTACGTAAAAACATGATATCTCCTTCTTTCTTTAAGTTATTATAGCATCCGGCCGGTAAATGTAAATAGTTGTTTTCAATTTGGGGGAAAGTGTGATATATTAGAGTGAACTTTGTATTTAAAGAAGAGAGGAGTTAACTGATGAGACAGGAGACCAAATGTATAGAAGGGGGATATAATCCCAAAAACGGAGAACCGAGAATGCTCCCTATTATTCAGAGCACCACTTTCAAGTACGATACCAGCGCGGATATGGGGAAATTGTTTGACCTGGAAGCCGAAGGTTATTTTTATACCAGACTGCAGAATCCCACCAATGATCTGGTGGCGGCCAAGATTGCAGCCCTGGAGGGAGGAACCGCTGCCATGCTGACCTCCTCCGGCCAGGCCGCATCATTTTATTCTATTTTCAACCTTGCGGGCAACGGGGACCATGTTGTGGTTTCCTCCACCATATACGGCGGGACCTTCAACCTTTTCAACATTACCATGCGAAGGATGGGGATCGAGTTTACCTTTGTGGATCCCGACTGCAGCGACGACGAACTGGAAGCTGCTTTTAAAGAAAACACAAAGGCTGTTTTCGGGGAGACCATTGCCAATCCGGCTCTGATCGTATTCGATATCGAGAGGTTTGCCCAGGCTGCCCACAGACACGGTGTTCCGCTGATCATTGATAATACCTTTGCCACACCCATCAACTGCAGACCGTTTGAGTGGGGAGCGGATATTGTTATCCATTCCACCACAAAATATATGGATGGCCACGACACTACGGTTGGCGGAGCTATTGTGGATTCCGGAAAATTTGACTGGATGGCCCATGCGGATAAATTCCCGGGTCTGTGTACTCCGGATGAATCCTACCACGGGATTACTTATGCCACAAAGTTCGGAAACGACAAGGCCTATATCACCAAGGCAACAGCACAGCTGATGCGTGACCTGGGGTCCATTCCTTCTCCCATGAACTGTTTCCTTCTTAATCTGGGTCTGGAGACTCTGGCGGTCCGCATGCAGAGACACTGTGAAAACGCACAGAAAGTGGCGGAATTCCTCCAGGCGGATCCCCGTGTGGCTTATGTAACTTTTCCGGGACTGCCGGGAGACAAATATTATGAGCGTGCACAGAAATATATGCCTGACGGAACCTGCGGTGTGATCTCCTTCGGAGTAAAAGGGGGAAGAGCGGCAGCAGAAGAATTCATGAAAGGTCTGAATCTGGCCATCATCGCCACCCATGTGGCTGATGCCCATACCTGCGTGCTTCATCCGGCCTCCTCCACCCACCGTCAGATGACAGACGAAGAACTGATAGCCGGAGGTGTAAAACCGGATATGGTCCGCCTGTCAGTGGGTATTGAA
>CACZOS010000286.1 GCA_902782815.1 uncultured Lachnospiraceae bacterium
CTCATCTTCTGAATCTCGTAAGCTAATCTCTTCTTACCAGCTTCATCGACGTTAGTAATGACACCGTTAAGGGACTCGATCAGAGTCTTTACTTTCTCAACAGCTTCAATTCTGGCGTCCTCTTCGATCTTTGCATTTATAACCAGACATAATTCATACTTATTCATGGTTATCTCGCACCTCCTTCTGGTCTTTATCGGCCCTTTCCTTTGGAAAGAGCAAGGAAACTTAACATACTGCAGTTCATAATTCTATCATAGAGCATTGGCAAATACAAGTTAAATTTTAAAGAAAACCCCGGAAATTTTTCTCCACCAGTTTCCGCGGCACCATAACGTCCCTGCCGCATCGCACACACCGGATTCGAAAATCCATCCCTACCCGCAGAAGTTTCCATTCATTTCCTCCGCAAGGATGAGGTTTTTTCATTTTGATCACCTGACCTACCTGAAAATCCATCCCGTTCTCCTTTCCTGACCGGATGCCGAGTATCTTTTCCCGGGATCAGCTGCAGGTCAGGGAGGATTCCCCATTCCGGACCTGGGACAATTCACCGGGTTTTCCTCACTATATCAGAAAATCTCCTCTCAGTCAAAAGGATCAGGATCAGCAGAAAAACCGAAGCGAGCAGAATCAAAGCCAGGGGCACTCTGTGCAGATAAACAGTCCGCACCAGTGAGGGCCGCATCACAAGAACTCTTTTCTCCTTCCCGGTATTTCTGCTGCTGATCTTATTACCGGCAGAGTCCCAGGCTTCATAGCCGACGATCTGGTAGCCCGGCCGGGAGTCCAGGAATGCGGTCAGGCTGTGGTCCTCATCAAAATCCTTTATGGTATAAAGTGCTGATCTTTCAGATTCTTCCCCTTTCTCGCTGCGCACGTAGACCTTCACTTTTTTCAGCAACGCGTTGTCCATGGCCGTGATGGTATATTCCTTGCGGTCAAGGGCATAGTTTTCCTCCTCCAGACCACCGATCCTCACCGAAGGAGCCGTCTTATCGACGGCAAACATTATGGGGACGGTCCAGAGTTCATTACCGCTCCGGCTCAAAAATACCCCGGACCCTTCCGGATCCGGCTCCCGGCTTCGGAGGCTGATCCGGTAGTCCCCTTCCCGGGCGAACAACTCTTTTGAAATATGATAGAGGGTCCGGTACCACCCTTTATATTTAAAGGGAAGGATATCCTGATCCACCTCTTTCTCCGTTCCCTTAAGCCTCTTTTCCTCCGTCCTGATATCCTTTTCATCCACCTTAAAAACTTCTTCATTATTCCGGGTGACCAGGATCTCTGTTTCCAGAGGATGAAGGGAATAAGCCACCACCGTGATCTCCCCTTCCTGTTTCCGGTAATATCCGTGAAGATAGGAGGCCGTATCTTCTGTCAGACTGTATCTGGCTCCCCAACGGTCCACATAGAAGAGAAAATTCTTCTCCTCAGGGCTGTTTCCCGCCAGATCACAGACACTTGTTTTCAGGATATAGGCATTATCCAGTTCTTTCCTCCTGGGAAAATCCTTCCAGGAAAAGTACAGCTTTCCCCTTCCATTCTCCTCCCTCAGAAAGTAGCGTGACAGGTTTACTGCCTCTGTTCCGTCGCGGAAACAAAGGGACATCCGGCAGCGATTGCCATCCAGGTTGGTATCACTTACGGCCACGCCCGGTGTCACCTTCTCCGTATAGGTAATGCCCGGATCCCCCGCAAATCTGACCTCAGGGGGTGTACAGTCAATCACAAAGGGAGAGAGGGTTTCCCGTGGGGAGATGTTACCTGCCAGATCCCTGCAAATACAGCTGATCCGGTAATGTCCTTCTGCTTCTGCATGATATACATAGACCGACCATCCTTTTTTTCCTGCCTCCCTTACAGCTCCTTTGGGCAAAGATTCCGCCGGACTGATTTTTTTCTCTTTACCTTTCCCCGTGAGCAGACTGATCCCTTTCCGGGGCACATTTTTATCCCGTACAAGGACGTATATATCCTGAGCCTGAGCATAATACTTTTTGTTTTTGACCCCGGCCCGGTCCATCCACAGAATCAGAGATGGAGAAGTCCGGTCAATGACAAAATCCTCTTTCTGACAATAGGAAGCCGAATTACCGGCGTAGTCTCTCACCGTAAGACCGATCCGGTAAGAACCGTCCCCGGTAAAATCCACTTTACACCAGTGTTTCTTCCCGCTGCCCTGCCATTTGCCCAGAGAATAGCCATCCTTCTCTCCGCTGATCTCCCATTTGGTGGAGGATGGGCGAAAATTCCAGTCCGTCACGGTGATCACTGCACTTCTGGCGGAGGCATAATATGTCTTCCCTATGTTCCCGTCTCCGGATTCTTCTTCGGAATCGGAATGAATCTCCTCATCCGTAAATTTGAGGCTGATCACCGGGGCCGTCCGGTCTACCACGATCCCGTAACTTGCCTCCTTCTCTTTCACCTGATAACCTGCATTGTCCGTAAACCCGTACCGGATCAGGACGGGGTTATCCCGGCGGGAAGAGGCATATGTCCCTGGATCCAGGGTTATGGTCTGAACACTCTGGCAGGAAATGTCCTTCTCCAGATGAAGATCTTTTCCCTCTCCGGACTCTTCCTTTCCGAAAACTGTCTTCAGGTAACTGTCCCGGATACCTGCATAGGGATTCCGACAAAGGAGGCTGATCCGGGGAGCTTCCTTATAATATTTAATCTTATGGACTGTATCGGTATAGACCGCGTCAGAGTATTCCAGGGCTGCCTCCCCGGTCTGCGCAAACATGTCCCGGGACTCCCACAGAAAAACAGGGCTGATTGTTTCCGGGCTGGAATGTCCCAGATAGTCTGTACAGAAGGCAACAATCCATCCGCAAAAATCGTCTTTGTCCAGACTCAGGCTGATCTCCTGGTCTCCTCCGGCTACCGGGTTTGACCGGGTTTCCTCCACCACTGTTCCTCCACTGTCCATATAGCTGTAATGGATGGAGGCTATACCGCTGATCTGATCGGTCGCTTTAATACGAAAAGAAATCTTTTTTTGGGCAAACATCTGTACAGATGCATAGGAATAGAGACTCAAGGCTGTTTCATCCCCCGGACCTACGGTCAGTGACGGTGCTGAAGCATCCACCATGAAATCCTTTTTCCCCTCTGCCTTCCTCCCGCTTCCGTCATTTATCCGGAAACTCAAAGGATACTTTCCTTCTCCTTTCGGGGAAAACTCCATTTTGTTCATCCGATGACCCTCCTGGTAATAGCTGGTCCAGCCGGTCATATTGACAGCAAGATCCGTACCGGAAAGCATGAAAGCAGCGGGATGGAAATTCTCCTCGCGGATTATGATCTCATAGCCGGGACACTCCGCAAAACAGGGAATTCCCTCCACCGTATTCAGGGGATCTGCCTTGGTATTCACAGACATAATCTCCGGGCACTGCTTGTCCAGGGTGTATTGGGGACCGTAATAGACACCTTCCCGGAAACATCCCTCCTGGTCATGTCCATGGGGAATCAGAGTTTGGCCCCATGGATCGGTATAGGCGATCTCTAAACGAAAATGTCCTTCCCGGCAGAAAGAAAGAGATAGACATACCATATCCCCGTCTTCCTGTCTCCATCTTTCTTTTTTCAGGAAACCGGAAGTCACATTCTTTCTCTCCTGTCCCTGATAATTCTCTTCGTAGACAGCCAGGTTAATCCTGTCCGGGTCAAAATCCCTGGTCTTCATCCTTATGGTCACCTCCGTATCCTCCCGGATGAACAGTTCCGACTCCGGCCTGATCTCTTCCCCGGAGACGGACCGGATTCCGTACCCCATGTTTTCCGGGGAAGCAGTACGGCTTTTACGGGAATACTCATGATAAATAACAGAGAGTTCCGGCGGGGCAGGGGGAAGATTCTCCGCTGCCGTCTCAATCCCCGCCGAGTTTCCCGTCTCCTGAACCTTCTCCGTGGTGCTCCCTGTCTCCTGTCCTTTCTCCGTGGTACCCTCCGTTTCCTGCACTTTCTCCGTGGTACTCTCTGTCTCCTGTTCTTTCTCTGCGGTACTCTCCGTCTCCTGTTCTTTCTTTGCAGGGTTCTCTGCCGCCTTCTCCGCAGTCATGTCCTCTACGTCCTTCTCCTGTGTAAAATAATACTCTGTGGAAGGTTCATTTGATACTTCTTCCGCCATCAGACCGGTTTTCGCCGTCAGAAACAGAACCGGAAGAATCACCAGCCACATAAAGAAGATTCTCTTCCCCATCACTCGCCTCCAAGATCTTTACCGCCTTCTCCGCTTCGGCAACCAGAGCCGTCAGCCTTTCTCTTCTTTCCAGGTTATGGCTCCCTGCCAGTCCTGAGGCAAAGGAGTCCACAGCCTTCAGTTCATCAAGCAGCATCTCTTCCGTGATCTCAGGTTCCTCCAGAAAATGACCTGCATAGTCCCGGATCTCCATGGCAACTTCAAAGGCTGCATACCAGGAGGAAGTCTCATCCTCCCGGATCGATCCCGGTTCCCGGTAATAGACACAAAGTCTTTTCAAAAGCCGGTAAAACTCCCCGTAGGATTTCCGGGCCCCGTCACTGCTCTCGTCCTGTCCATAGTCCAGAAAAGTCTGGTGGTATTCTCCGATCAGGACATAGCAGGCAGCCTTTTCTTTTTGTTCAGGGGAAAGGCCGTTCCCGGTACCGAGTGCCCGGGAAAACCAGGTTCCGGCTTCCCTCCTTCCCCCGATTCCTCCCATCTGATGAAAGAAACCCATGCCCAGCTCATAACAGAACCTGCTGTAAGCTCCCGGGTTCTGAGTCCGGAGCACGGACAACGCTCCGTTTTCCCGAAGGAGGCTCACGAGCTTCACCGCCTGTCCGGAGGAAAAGTGATTGGGAAGGATGTAAACATCGGTCATACTCTGATAGATTTCTTCCTTCCACGGTGCTTTTTTGAGGGCAGACCGGTAAAAGGAAAGTTTTTCATCCGGCTTTACAGACTCTTCGGCATACTCTACATAACGAAGTGCTTCAGTCTCCCTGGATTCCCGGACAAAACATCTTCCCAATAGAAGAAGGCAGAAGAGTGCCCCCAGTCCCCATACCAGATATTCCGCCTTGATTCTTCCGATCGCCGCTTTCTTTCTCTCCTGCCTGCCCCGGATCAGTCCCAGGGCAGCTTCCAGATCCCCCATATCCCGGTAGCGGTCCCCCGGACAAGGAGCGGTGCATCTCCCAAGAAAAGAGAGAAAGAAGGAAGATACCCGCAGATGAGCATCCTCCGGTATCCCGGGTTTTCCGAAGAGGCAGAAGGTTAAGGTCCGTCCCAATCCGTAGATATCTGTTCTGATATCTGGCAATATTTCCCCTGTGTACTGTTCCGGGGCCGCATAGGCAGGGGTTCCCAGGTAAGTCTCCCCCATAGCGTGGACATCTCCTCCCAGGGCTGCGCCAAAATCAATGAGATACAACTTTCCCGAAGGATGAAGGATGATATTTGCCGGTTTCAGATCCAGGTGCAGAAGAGGTGGATTCCTTCCGTGAAGATCCTTCAGTATGGAGGCCAGCTGTAATCCCCATCCTGTGACCTGGTCTTCGCTTGCCGGGCCGGATTCCCTTACATATTCTTCCAGAGTCTTCCCGGGAATCCACTCCATGATGATCATCAGGGAGTCCTCCTCCGTAAAGACATCGATGATCCGGGGGACAGCCTGATGCCGTATCTTTCTGATATTATGGATTTCCCTGATGAACTGTCCCAGGATAATCTCCCTGCCGGGGCCTTCCCCCGGCCGGATCATCTTCAGGACTCTTTTCAATACCAGGTGTTCATCAAAAACCAGAAAGACTGTACCGGTCCCCCCTTCTCCGATCTTGTCCAAAACCCTGTAGCGCCCTCCCAGGATTTTCGTCATTCTGTGTTCAGATCATGATCAGGCTGCTTCCATCCGACAGTCCGCATTCGCCCAATGTAAGGTTATGGCGAAGGATGTGTCTCTTTCCCACATCACAGAGCCAGGGTCTCTGCAGATGAGGGCAGGCAGCCAGCCTTTGTTTCAGCCGGTCCATAAGGGTTTCCGTCAGGTCGTCCTCGCTACAGGAAATCTTCAGGACATCACCCTGGTAAGGCAGCATAATATCGACCGTAATCATATGCATTCCTCCTTGTCATTTTTGACTGAATATAACCATATGGCTCTCCTCTTCTTCAATCCGGGGGAAGGCCGGACCCGCAAAAGGCTCCCTGATACAGCGGGAAAGAAGGTGCCGGGACGCAAAGAACCCCCCGCACAGTTTTATCTTTTGTGCAGGGGGATTCCTTCCCGCGCCGGGGGATTATCATTCCCACAGCCAGGCTATCATTTGCCTCCGCCATACTGTATGGCAGAGAACTGATCTGTCCCATTCCCATTTAATATGATTTAATCCGATCTTCGCGTTCCCGCAAATCTTCCCTCAGGCCTGTCCGCAGGAGCCGAAAAATACCTGTTCCGTCCGTCTACGATACTTTCTGGAAACAGGAATGACAATTTCTCCCTCAAGAATGATCTGAAGATGGGCAAAATCCACCCGGGTCACATAAGTCAGGTTTACGATAAAACTCCGGTGACAACGGACAAATTCCTCGGGAAGCCTTGCTTCCATACTGGAAAAAGAGTCATAGAATTCATGCTCATCCCCGGATCTGTACAGGATAACTCTCTTGTTCCTGGTCTCGAAATAGAGGATGGAAGAATAAGCAAATACCATCCTGACCGTCTTCTTCCTAACCAAAAAGCGATGGCTGAAATGATCCCTCTCCTCCCTGGAGACCATATGGCGGTAGATCCGCATGAGCATATCCGGAAGACAGGATTCTTCCAGAGGAGATACCCACAGAAACAAAGGTCTGATCTCAGGAATTACCAGTTGAGCTGCAGAAATATCTCCTGAAGTCAGCAGAACCATCTCTACCCGGTCATTCCGTCTTCGGATACTCCTGACCAGCCGGATATCCGGAGGACCGGAAACCCCCAGGACAAGCAAATCCACGTCCTGCGTGTCCTTTCTCTCCGGCCGGTTAATACTCCATTGAAACAAAGTCCTCCCCAAAAGGGTCTCCATCCGGTCCATCTGTCTTGTTATCTTACATGTCTCCTCCGGATACCTGTTATCCAACCTGATCTTTATCATATTACCTTCCCCTTGGATTGATGAACTCATTATAACATACTTTTCATGATAATTGTAAAATATTTACATAAAATGATATTTTTATTATATAGTCTGATAAAATATATAATTTTTATTTAAAAAAAGAAGCAGGATAACTCCTGCTTCCCTATATCTGCTTCTCCGGCAGAGTGTGTTCATTTCTTGATGGTGGCATTTTTCTCCAGGATCTCCATGACTCTCCCCTGGATCAGCTGGTCCTTGATCTCATCCTTACTGCTGTACTGAAGGAATTCTTCCTCGGATTCATAGCCTCCTGCTTCAACCTCGTCCTTGATTGCCTTATCAACTTCTTTATCCGTCGGTTCGATGCCTTCCTTCTCCACGATAAGTTCCAAAAGACAACGGCGGAATAAGCTGTCCTTGGCATAGTCTTCCAGGGACATCTCATAGGTTTCCATGAAATAATCCTCTGCTTCTTCCCGGGTCTCTCCGATATCAATACCGAAATAGGAGGCCCATTCCCGCTCATAGGCGAGAGTATTCTCAATCTCTTTTTCCACCATTTCTTCAGGGAAATCCTTGATCTGTCTGCTGTTTTTCACCACCGCATCCCAGAGGGCGGTCTGGTCATCATTTTCCGCATCTGCCTGGGCCTGTTCCTCAAGGTCTGCCCGGATGGCTTTACGATACTCTTCCAAAGTTTCGTATTCTGTATTTTCTTTGACAAATGCATCGTTCAGTTCAGGCAGAACTTCCTCCTCAATAGAGTTGATGGTAACCTCAAAGGTTGCCTTGACACCGGCCAGATCACCATAGGTATCATCGTCATCAAAGGTACCTGTGACTTTTACCTTGTCCCCAACCTTTTTGCCCACCAGGGCTTTCTCCACGTCAAAGTCCTTTCCGTAGACCATTTCACCGCTTCCGATGGTCACATCGAAATCACTCTGTGTATAATCATCCACGGTCTTTCCGTTGGCAGTACACACATAGTCCATATTGACAATATCTTCATCCTTAACTGTGTCCCTGCCGGTCACCTCGACATACTCAGAATACTGATACCGCATGTCTTCCAGTTCTTCATCAATCTCTTCCTCGGATACTGTCACCTCGGATGCTTCGATAGTAATCCCCTTATACTGGCCTAATTCCGCATACTGGGCGGGATTGTCGATCTTCACATCCTCGATCTGGACTCTCTCGTCCCCCATCTCAGTATTTTCCTCGGCTTTCTTTGCGGAACCACAGGCTGCAAGTCCTGCCGCCAATACAAGAATAAGTAATACTGAAAGTAATCTCTTCATGATCTCTATCCTTTCTTCCAAAAACATTACGCCGATCCTGACGGCAATATAGCTTCACACCTCATGGTTCAGGATCCACCTCCGGTAAATCCTGCTTAACTCTATCATTAATCCCATAAAAACTCAACTCTTCCGGCTTATTTTAAGAAAAATTTAAAAACCTTAATAAAAGGTAAAAAACTCCTCTTCCGCCGGGACTGCGGGAACTTGGCCCAGGCCCCGGGAAAGGGAG
Source organism: uncultured Lachnospiraceae bacterium (assembly GCA_902782815.1). Lineage (GTDB taxonomy): Bacteria > Bacillota > Clostridia > Lachnospirales > Lachnospiraceae > Anaerobutyricum. The sequence continues at coordinate 8,635 of CACZOS010000286.1, forward strand.
TTTTTTATCTGATTAGTGGATAGGAGTTCCCTCCGGAACCAGGTCATCCACAAAGATAACCTTACAGCCGAAATCCTCTCCGCTCGCAGCCAGAAGCATTCCGTCACTCTTCTGTCCGGCAAATCTGGCCGGCTTGAGGTTGGCGATCACGATGATCTTCTTTCCCGTCATCTCTTCCGGTGTATAATCACTGCGGATGGAGGAGATGATCACCCTCTCTCCGAATCCGTCATCCAGGGTAAGCTTGAGAAGATTATCCGCTTTCTTCACGATCTCACAGTTCACAACTCTGCATACCCTCAGATCGATCTTGTCAAAATCTTCGATGGTGATCTGATCTTTTACCGGCGGAAGGGCATTCCTCCTGGCCTCCGCCTCCAGGGCAGCCAGTCTCTCCTCTTCTTCCTCTGCGGCGATCCTCTCTGCTTCCGCCTTTGCCTCAGCAGCAAGTCTCTTCTCCTCCTCTGTCTGAGGGCCGGAGAAGTCCAGCAACGGGAGATATCTCTCAGGTTCCACAGCATACAGGAAAAGGTAAAGACGGGGACCGGCAGCTTTGCCGATCATCAGCTGATAGGCATTCTTAAAGAAATTTGCCTGCGCCGCTTTCTTGTTTTCCTCATTAAAGTCCGGATCAGCCTCTCTGGGTATGGTATAGATAAAGGTGTTCAGGGTATCCAGATCGTAATCTCCCGCGGCGATAAAATCGTGAAGAATGGAGATCTCTCTTTTTTCCACCGGGCTTAAACCTTCATAATAGTCAAAATTGCGGTAAGCCAGCAGGGTATTCATATTCTGGGGAGCGCATTTTTCCAGCCAGTATTTTGCCAGATCCAGACGTTCCGCAAATTCTTCTTCTTTATAAGGGGTACCGATCTTTTCGAAGACCGTCTCAAGCATAGGGGAATTGAAATCCACAACGGACCCGAAGTTCACGATCTGCTGCATGGGTACAGGATAGACCGTCCTTCCCCCGATCAGGCAGTTGTACATGATCCCTTCGATATAGTCAAAATTTTTCCCTTTTCCGGCCTGATAAACCTTGAGCATTTTATCGAACTCAAAATACTGGCGGAGAATCTCATCGTCAAAGCAGAAATCAAAGGCCTTGTTAGGCTCCGATTTGGAATACAGCCAAAGGATCACTTCAGGCTGATAGATCTTAAGAAGGGTCTCCGGCGTCAGGTTGAGGCCGGTGGAACCGGACATCTTTCCTGTGGTCCCCTTGATGCCGATAAATTCATAGCCTTTAAACATAGGGGCATTTATCCCGAAGATCTTTTTGGCGATGATCTTGCTGGTATCGTAACTTCCGCCCGGACTTGCATGGTCTTTTCCGCCCGGCTCGAAATCAACTCCCTCCACCATCCAGCGCATGGGCCAGTCCACCTTCCAGGCCAGCTTACAATTGAAGTCTTTGGTGAAATCCCAGCTTCCGGAATGACCGCATTTACAGGTATATTCTGCCTTTGTCCCATCCTCGGATGAAGAAATGATGGTGGTCTCGTCTTTGCCGCAGACAGGGCAGTAAATGCTCACCGGATAGTAGGCTTCTCTCTCTTCTTCCGTGGCATCCTGCTGACGGAATTTATCCAGTATATCAAATATCTCACGTCTCTTACGGATGGCTTCGATCACATGTTTGGCATATCTGCCGCTCCGGTAGTTCTCACTCTGCCGGCGGGCATCCACCTTTATCCCGAACCTCTCCAGGGAAGATTCAAATTCCTTTTCAAAATGTTCGGCATAGGACCCGCAGCACCCGAAGGGATCTTTGACATCCACATAGGGCTTTCCAATCTCTTCCTCCAGTTCCGGAGCAATAGCCTTCACATTTACCGGCACCTTGCGGAAACGGTCAAATTCATCCCAGGAAAAGAGAAGGCGGGCTTTCTTTCCCAGTTTGAGCAGAGCTTTATAAACAAAGTAGCTGGTGGCGATATCCCTGAAATTACCGATATGAATGGAACCGGAAGGGCTGATGCCGGCTGCACAGACATACTCTTCCTTATCCGGATTTCTTTTGATGATATCTTTTGCAATCTTCTCAGACCAATGCATGCTGAATCCTCCTCAAATCTATCCTTATCCTTTCCGGGCCGTATGACGGCAATGTCTTTACCGTCGGCAAAACCCAGTTAATCATTATAACAAAGGCCCCGGTGAAAGGCAAGAAAAAAAGCCGCCTCATTCCTGAGGCGGTCGTACTGTCATCTGAAAATACCGTGCGGTTGACTTTGTATGCTTACCAACAGACGTAACCTCTACAGTTAGCTCGGACCAGGCACCCTTACGGCACACAGAAGGTCCTCCTTAGTGCTGCTCCGTTCCCGACCTGACACGGTTCAAAGGTTCCTGTTGCGCAAGACCCAATCGTCAACACCACTTATAAAGGGCAGCTCCATCCGTAAGTCATCCGGGGACAACCATCACTCCTGCTATAGCGGATTGCAGGTACAGGGCGCCGCTACTGCCCCAGCTGCACGGTATTCAAAGTATAAATGATTTCAAATGGGTTGTCAATCCTTTTTCTCCTTGTCTTCCTTCTGTTTACGGCGAAGACTGCGGAAAAAATCCGAGAGCATGGCGGAGCATTCTTCCTCAAGCAGTCCTCTTGTCACCTGGCACTGGTGGTTGAATCTTTCCATCTCCAGAATATTGAGCACGGAGCCGGCACATCCTGCCTTGGGATTCATGGTGGCGATCACCACCCGGGGTATCCTGGCCTGGACAATGGCACCGGCGCACATCTGGCAAGGTTCCAGGGTAACATACATGGTACACTCCTCCAGACGCCAGTCCCCCATGTACCTGCAGGCTTTCCTGATGGCCGCCAGTTCCGCATGGGCAAGGACGGTCTTGTCCTTATTTCTCTTATTATAACCTCTGGCGATGATCTTATCCTGGTAAACAATGACACAGCCGATGGGGACATCCCCTATGGCAGCAGCTTTTTTGGCCTGCCTGATAGCTTCCTTCATATATTTTTCATCCCGGGTATATTCTTTCATTTTCCCGCCTCGTTTCCTTCTTTATTAATATCTTTAGCAGGAGACCCTCTTTTATTCCGGCAGTGCGGCGGATCGTCTTACGGCACATCTTAAAAAAGGAGATCCGAAAGTCCGGCATATTCTTCAAGGGTCAGTTTTTCTCCCCGGACAGCAGGCGGAAGACCCATTTTCTCCAGAGCGTCCAGGATCTTCTCCTTATCAAGACCCAGATCCGGTGAATTATGCAAGGCATTCTGCAAGGTTTTTCTTCTCTGATTGAAAGCCCCCCGGATCAGACGGAACATCATTTCCGGATCCCTGACCCTGACAGACGGTTCCCTGTATTTCTTCAGCCGGATAACCGCCGAGCCGACGGCAGGTCTGGGAATGAAGCAGTTGGGGGGCACATTTGCCATGATCTCCGGATGGGAATAGTACTGAACAGCCAGGGACAGCGCCCCGTAATCCTTGGTTCCGGGACCGGTCATCATACGCTGGGCCACCTCTTTCTGAACCATCACCGTCACCGAATCCAGAGGGATTTCCTGTTCAAACAGACCCATGATGATGGGTGTGGTGATATAGTAGGGAAGATTGGCCACCACCTTGATGGGTTTTCCCTGGTTTTTCTCCTCAGCCAGGGCTGTCAGATCCACCTTAAGGATATCTTCATTGATCACGGTGACATTCTGATATTCGGAAAGGGTATCTTCCAGGACAGGAATCAGTCTGGGGTCGATCTCTACCGCCACAACTTCTCCGGCAGCCTCCGCCAGATACTGGGTCAGGGTGCCGATGCCGGGCCCGATCTCCAGGACAAAATCCTCCGGCCCGATTCCGGCGGCATCAATGATCTTATCCAGCACATGGGAATCAATCAGGAAATTTTGTCCGTATTTTTTCTGAAAACGGAAACCATACCGGTTCAGGACCGCGATGGTCTCCTTGGGATTACTTAAATATGCCATGGTCTGCTCCTTTATCAGATCAAAGTAGCCGGTCTGTTCTCACTGTTTCCGTTGACGGTTTATTCAGGCAGTCTGTAGAGTTTGTGGGCATTTTTCCAGGTGACCTCTTCAACCTCTTCTACGCTGCATCCCTTAAGCCCGGCTACGGCTTCCGCAACCAGCGAAAGCCGGTCTGAAGAATTGCGTTTTCCTCTGTAAGGGGAGGGGGACAGATAGGGGCAGTCGGTTTCCAGCACAAGATGAGAGAGGGGGGTATCTTCTACCACCCTTTTCAACGCTTTGGAATTCTTAAAGGTCACCACACCGCCGATACCCAGATAATAGCCAAGTTTAACATACTCCCTGGCTATTTCCGCAGAAGCGGAGAAACAATGGATAACTCCGGGAGTAATACAGGCATGCTCTCTTTTCATGATTTCAAAGGTATCTCTCACCGCGTCCCTGCTGTGGATCACAACCGGGAGGTCTTCCTCCTTTGCCAGGTTGAGCTGACGGATAAACCACTCCTGCTGAACTTCTTTGGGGGAAACCATCCAGTGGTAGTCCAGACCGATCTCCCCGATGGCCAGTATCTTTTCTTTTCTGCTCAGACGGCGGATGATCTCCAGGCGTTCTTCATTCAGCTCCCCCACATGATCCGGGTGGATACCCACGGCTCCGTAAAGAAAAGAATACCTTTCGGTCAGTTCTATGGTCTCCTCCAGGGAATCCCAGTCGGCCGAAATGTTCACAACCCTTCCCACACCTGCTGCCGCAAGCCCGGTCAGCAGCTCATCTCTGTCGGGGTCAAACTGTCTGTCATTATAGTGGGTGTGTGTATCAAAGATCATCTGACTTCCTTCCTGTACCGGTCTGTTTGTTGGATTCTGATATCATATTATAAAATAAAACCGGAACCCCGTCCATGTCAAATCCAAAAAAGCCGTCGCAGAATCCCTCCAAAAAGAGTATAATCTTTAAAGACAGGGGATTCCCTGCATCAATCAATCCGGAGGCAGCCATGAAAAAAGCACGCATTCTCTTTATTCTGTTATTGATTTCCTATATATTATGCGGGTGCCGGTCCCGCACTCAGATCCTTTTCGATGATTTTCTGGACCATTGCCTGAAAGAGTATGCCGGCGAGGATGCCGTGTCTCTGCATTCCCTCTTGTCCCATCCCTCATCATGGGGGATCAGGGAGACGGATTGTTCCCCTTATCCGGATCCCTGCAGGGCAGCCGGGGATGATTTTGCAGAAGAAAAGCAGGAAATGCTGACTAAGCTGAAAGCCTTTGACACTACCAGGCTGACTGCGGAGCAGCAGCAGATCGCGGTTCTCCTGAGAACGGACCTGGAGGCATCCCTGGACATAGCCCGTAAATACCCCTGGCACAGAACCACCCTGGGAAAAAACGGGGATGCGGTTTCTTTTGCCCTTTCCCTCTCTAGGTATGAATTCCGGAGAAAAGAGGATATCCGTCTCTATTTCCGGATTCTGGAGCAGACTCCGGCCTACCTGGACAGGATCTACCTCTATGAAAAGGGCCGGAACAAGGCAGGTCTTCTGACCTCTCCCCTCCTCCTTCAGGACACTTCTGAGGAAATCACTTCCCTTGTTTCTTCGGAGCCGGAAAATAATATTCTGGTAATGGGGTTTAAAGAGAGGCTCGGATCCATCCCTTCCATTACGGACAAGGAAATTGAAACCTATGTAAAAGACAACAGAAAGATTGTAAAAGAAAAGATTATTCCTGCTTATCAGCATTTGAACAGAAATCTGACGGAAAAACTGGAGTGCGGCACGGACCAGGAACGAGTCTGCCAGTATCCGTCCGGATCAGACTACTATGCTTTTCTGCTGAAGACCAACGTGGGTACCCTGCGTACCGCTGAAGAATGTCAGGCTGCCCTAAAAGGCCTCTACGCGGCTGCCGAAGAAGAAAAGAAAGGCTTATATAAGGAATATCCGGATCTTGACAGCGACTATTACGGTGTCCTCCCATCCTTAAGCAAGGCGGATGATATCCTGAACGCCCAGCGGCAGGATACCCTGATCTACTTCCCGGCCATCAGCCCTGTCTCCCTGGAGATCAGAGATCTGCCCGAAGAACTTTCCGGCAGCAGCGTCAGAGCTTATTATTCACTTCCTCCGGCGGATAGCGATTCCTCCCAGTCACTCTGGCTTGATCCCACGATCAAGGACGCAGGAGAACTCTACGGTCTTTTGTCCCATGAAGGCTACCCGGGGCATGCCTACCAGACAAACCATCTTTATCAGCATATGTATCATCCCCTTCAGCTCTATCTGCGGAACAAGGGCTTCGATGAAGGCTGGGCCACCTATGCCCAGTTATTCTCCTACGGCTTTCTGACTTTTACCGGAAAAGAGGATGAGGAGGCAGAACCACTGAGAACTCTGTATAAGGATCAGAAGCTCATGGAGTTGTGCCTGTATGCCATAAGCGACATTTATGTCAATGTGGATAACCATTCCATGCAGGAACTGGATACCATGCTCCGGGAATATCAGGTTCCGGAAGGGAAGGCCGAGGCCATATACCATCATGTCATTGCCCATCCCACAGATTATCTGACCTATGCCATGGGCTACTGCCTGATTCAGGAAATAAAGGAAGCACAGGGGGAAGGAACCAGTCCGCAGCAGATCCATTCCGCCCTTTTGCGGTTCGGATCCTGTCCCGGCTACATTCTCTCTTCTTTTATGGAAGTGTGGGAGAGAAACCGGCAATAGCTCTCAATAACAACAATACATATTGTAATTGTGATCAAAGAATGATATGATAGTTGCGCTGAGCATGCTTAGGAAAAGGAGACTTTTCGATGAAAAACGATGAAAAGATAGATATTATTCTTAACGATGACAAAACCGAAGAAGAGCTGAATCGGGAAGAAGTAATCAATCAGAATTACCAGACAGCCCAGCGGTATATCAATATTGCCGAGTATATGCGGCAGTATGAGGAGCAGGATAAGTATTATCATCGTGCTATCCAGACCCTGGAAAAATGTAATGAAGATCATCGGTTTGATAAAGAGATCGAGGAACTGAACTACAAAAAATTTGCTGTCCGCACAAACGGTAAGATCACTCTTTATAAAGAGGCCTGTAAGATCCGTGATAAGGCCAAATCACCCCAGGATTATTATTCTGCCCAGGCAGTTTTCCGCCGTATCGCAAAATATGAGCCTAATCATACCATCCAGGAAAAATGGGTCAGTCCGGAGTTATATCAGGAAGCATTGAAGTGTTCGGATTCGGCAAAACAGGCAGATCTCTGTGAGAAGATGGCTGTTGCCCGGGAAAAAGCGGACAAAAGACAAAGTTTATACGCCAGCGTTGCATTGATCGTGGTTATACTGGCTCTGGTTGTTTTTTCCAGGACTACCATGGCCCGCCGGGTTCTTGCTTACGCCTATGAGACAGTGGGAATCCATACCGGAGCCTGGCAGAAGTATAATGCTGTATACAGACGTACAGGCGAGAAAGAGGCATATCTTAAGTATCTGGAAAACCGTTACAAAGCCGCAAAACATGCTCTGGACGAAGGTGATCTGGATATGGCTTACGATGATTTCGCGGCGGTATCCCGCCCTGAAAAGGGTTTCGGTTATGATCGGGGTTACGAAGACAGTTGTCTTCAGTTCTCCCGGCTGGAGCAGCAGAGAATCAAAGAAAGTCCCGCAGAAGAGGTCGTTCATTTTGCCGGGATGGACTGGCGTATCCTGGAAAGGCAGGATGACCGCGTATTACTGATAAAAGACGAATCACTGGGATCCATTCCTTTTGATGAGGCAGGTAAACATTCCTCCTGGGCAGATTCCTCAGTCAGGAAATGGCTCAACAACACTTTTCTCACCGAAAATTTTTCTCAGGAAGAAACCGATCTGATTCTGGACACCGAAGTGGTCACGGAAAAGAATACTTATTTCCCGGGAGTTGATCCGGGAGAGACCACCACAGACAAGCTTTTCCTCATGAGTATCGGAGAGGAGCAGCAGTATTATGATCTGCTCCATGAAACAGAAACCTGCTGGTGGCTGAGGACTCCGGGAGCCCATGAAGGAAGCATGGCTTTTGTCTATCGGGACAAAGAAGTCATGCCCTACGGCTATGAAGTCAGCAACACGGAGATCACTGTAAAACCGCTGATCTGGCTTTCTCTCAACTGAAATACAGTTTTAAAAAAATAAAATGCAAAGAGGCTTCCTTCCGAAGTGGTTTTCCATTTCGGAAGGAAGCCTCTGTTTTTCTTTACATGATCGGATCGATCAGAATAAACCGGTGATCTTTCCGTCATCGGTCACATCGATGCCGAATGCGGCAGGTTTCTTGGGGAGACCCGGCATGGTCATAATGGCTCCGGTAATGGCTACCACAAAGCCTGCGCCCGCACTGACATAGACCTCTCTGACAGTGATCTTGAATCCCTGGGGACGTCCTAATTTATCCTGGTCGTCGGAAAGGGAATACTGGGTTTTGGCCATACATACCGGAAGGTTGCCAAAGCCAAGCTTTGTCAGATTATCCAGTGTCTTCAGGGCTGCCGGCTCAAAGTTCACGCCGTCTGCTCCGTAGATTTCTCTGGATACTGTCTCGATCTTCTCCTTAAGAGGCATTTCGTCCGGGTAGAGCACATGGAAATGACTCTCTTTTTCCTCCAGTGTCTTGACAACTTTCTCAGCCAGAGCGATTCCGCCTTCTCCGCCTTTTGCCCATACTTCGGACA
>CACZOS010000287.1 GCA_902782815.1 uncultured Lachnospiraceae bacterium
AGGGGGAGTTGATGTGCCGCAGGCACTTTTTTATGGGCTTTTTTACTTCATAAGATCTTCGCTTCCTTTCGCCTATTTGTTAGGCGGTAGTGGGGGAGGTCTGAGGTTCTTACCAGATCTTTGATTTTATTTAAAAAATCTATAGGAATGGCTCCCTATCTGCGTTGAGACTTGTGCTGATAGGGAGTTTTTTTACATTTTCAGAGTATCATATGCCAATTTGTCCTAAAGTACATAATCATCTTGACTTCTCCTATATAAAGTATATATACTCCTGTTTATAGAGACTCTATATAGTAGAGTATAAAAAGGAGGTTTATATGGACGAGAGCAAACGTGACCCAAGAGAAGATATCTACCTGATCAGACAGGTCCTGGAACGAACAATGGATGGAATGAAGTCAATTTCACCATGGTTTACAGGTTTTGGCATGGTATGGCTGATATATGGGGGTTTTTGTGCTTTTCAGAGACTTGTCATACTTCGTGTTCCTCTTTCAGTAGCCAGACAGTTGTCTTTTGCAGGAGCAATTGTTGGCCTGGTATATTGCTGTACCCTCGCAGCAGGCTTTTTGATATGCCGCAGAAGGATGACTCATCTGGGACTGGACTCTTTAGTACGGAAACTGGTGGACATGTGGGGCGTGTGTATTGTTATATTCCTGTTTCTGACCATGCTGCTCAGCCCTGTCATACAACTTGTGTCAGTCCGGGTACTGGGCTTTTCGGCAGAACATGCGGCTTCTCTTAACAAGGCCTGCGCTTTGTGCAGGAGTTTTCTGTTTATTCTGTTGCCGGTAGTGCCATTGCTTATTACAGCGGTATTTCTTGACAATCAAAGAATGCTTTGGGCGGGGATTATTCTGGCGGCTCTCACTGCGCCGGTATTGTGCTGCCATGCCTTTATGCTGTTTGCTGATGGTATGGCTTTGGGAAATGGATGGCAGTATTTTTGGTTTGGGGCTGCCTGTATTCTGGATCTGGCTCCGGGAGTTATGCTTTTGTTCTTCGGGCGTCAGTTGAAGGGAAGGTGACCAATGGAACTTCACGAGATACCTTCCGCTTTCCAATCCCGGCTGAGGCTGGCAGTAGTTGCGGCATTGATGACAGGGCCGAAGGACTTCACTACCCTGACGAAACTTACGGAAGCCACACCTGGAAACCTGGGGAAACAGATGGAACTTTTGGAGGCTGACGGATTCATATCCTGTCATCGTGAACTTTTAGGACGACGGCCACGGTCCACCTATCAGCTTACGGAAACCGGCCGCAAATCATTTCTGGCTTATGTCCGAATGCTGGAGAGGATTGTTGGAGGAGAGGCATGAAACTAAGGCTTAAGCAGCTTCGTGAGCACAGAGGACTGACTCAGGCAGCTATAGCCGCTGAATTAATGTGCGATCAGTCTCTGTATTCAAAATATGAACGTGGTATCCGCTCTTTGCCATTGGAAGTCGCTGTCAGGTTGGCGGAATATTACGGTGTCAGCCTGGACTTTCTGGCAGGAATAACGGAGATGCCCTCCTCCCTTTGAAAAACAGCAGAGTATGGACATTCCGTTTAAAAAGATCACTGAAGAAAAAAATTTATATGTTCTCCCGGTTACACGGAACCATGAACCTGTGGCCGGGAGCTTTTGCGATTGACTCAGATGAGACAGGCTGCACTCTACCAATAAACGTTCCTTGGCCATACCATGGCTGAGTAATTCCTGCATGAATAATGCTCATTGGTGAGACACAGGTGATGTTTCCCAGCTTCTTCCAGTTTCCTCAGTTTCCTATGGAGCGAAGGACGGGAGACATTCATTAGCATAGGGCTTTTTCTATTGCATGATACAGATTTAGGATTTATCATGGAAACGGAATCTCTATTTTCAATGACCAAACCGAGATTCTGCAAAAATTCTTTAGGACTACTCTTGACATACGCTTATGACGGAGCGAAGAAAATGCTTCTGGTTGATGACGTTGATAATCGGGAGTTCCTATGTGAGCTGGTTCAGAGTATGTGGGAAGAACTGCCGGAGAAGAATGTCCTTTCGATCAGAGCTTAAATCAGGAAATCATAGATGGTTTGGTGATGAAGATCCTGCAAAAGCTTCAGACATATAGGGAATTTCAAGAT
>CACZOS010000288.1 GCA_902782815.1 uncultured Lachnospiraceae bacterium
AAAACGGCTGGCCGTGACCGGATTCTCGGAATGGAAGACGAAGGAGGGAATCCCGTTTTCCTTCATCCTCACTGTCCCCCCGAAAATGAGCAGGGCAGCTGTTTCCGCCGCACGGTCAAACCTGTCCGGGCAGGGAACCCTGGCCAGTTCTTTCTTCACGTCCGAAGAAAACGACATTGGATCATTCCTCCCTCTCACCGGTTGGTTCCACGTTCCACATCCCGGTGCTCGATCCTTATGCTGTAGTTCAGACCCTTCAGTTTTTCATAAAGAGCATTGGCGATCGTCACCGAACGATGTCTTCCCCCCGTACACCCGATCCCGATGATCAGATGGTGCTTGCCCTCGCCCGCATATCTGGGGATAAGGAAAATCAGAAGATCCTCCAGCTTCTCCAAAAAGAGACGGGACTCCTCATGGTCCATCACAAAACGCTGGATGGGTTCATCATTTCCCGTGAAATTTCTCAGTTCGGTGTCGTAATAGGGATTGGGAAGAAAACGGACATCAAACACCAGATCCGCGTCGTCGGGTATCCCGAATTTAAAGCCGAAGGACAGGACCGTGACGATGAAATTTCCGTATTTATTCTCTTCGATATATATTTTATCCAGTTCCTTTTTCAATTCCCTGGTCAGCAGGGAAGAGGTATCGATAATGTAATCCGCCTGTTCCTTGATGAAGGAGATCATGGTCCGCTCCCGGGCTATACCGGCCTCAACCCGGTCATCCTTCGCCAGGGGGTGATTTCTTCTGGTCTCCTTGAACCTTTTCACCAAAGCCCGGTCATTCGCATCCAGAAAAAGGATCTCATATCTGATCCCCAGCTGCGAAAGCAGGGCCAGCTGTTCGTCCAGTTCAAAGAGGCGGTCCCCGTTGCGGATATCCACACCAACCGCCACCTGATTTACATCAACTTTACGGTCTGAGGCAATCTCTCCGAAATTGACCAGAAGTTCCACAGGCAGATTGTCCACACAGAAAAACCCGATGTCCTCAAGCATGTTGAGAGCCGTGCTTTTTCCCGCTCCTGACATACCCGATACAATGACGAATCTCACTGTTTCACCTCTTCTTCAAATCCCACAAAACGCACTTCTGGTTCCATGGTCACTCCGAATTTTTCCCTGACTTTCTTCTGAACCTGGCAGATCAGAAAACGGACTTCCTCTGCGTCGGCTCCTCCCTGGTTGATCACAAAACCGGCATGTTTTTCGGAGACTTTGGCTCCTCCGACTGTATAGCCCATCAGACCGGTATCCTGGATCAGTTTCCCGGCATAGTAGCCTTCAGGTCTTTTAAATGTGGACCCGGCACTGGGATATTCCAGAGGCTGTTTCTGCCTTCTTGCCTGGGACAGCTGGTCCATCCTCTCCCTGATCTTCAGGGGATCGCCGGGAGTCAGACCTATCCTGGCAGACAGGACGATATATCCCTTGTCGGATACTATGCTGTGCCGGTAGGATAGATCCAGTTCTTCCGCGGAGAGGACAAGTATGTCCCCTTCCGGGGTAAGCAGTTCCGCGTCCAGCAGGATATCCTTCATCTCACCGCCGTAGGCGCCGGCGTTCATAACCACTGCACCTCCGAAGGATCCGGGGATCCCCGCGGCAAATTCAAAGCCGGTGAGAGAAGCGTCCAGGGCTGTCCTGGCCACCTTGGACATGGGGGCGCCAGCCTGCACGGTCAGGATCGTCCCATCCGGTTTCACCTCCGAAAAGAGCCTGCCCAGATGGATCACCACTCCCCGGATACCAAGGTCGGACACCAGAAGATTACTGCCGTTTCCCACAATGAAAAAAGGAACTCCCTGCGATCTGCACAAACAGCATACACTTTTAAGTTCATCGGCTCCGGCCACAGACACAAAATAGTCTGCCGGTCCGCCGATGCAGAATGATGTATGCCGGCTCATGGGTTCGTTCGTCAGCAAAGTTCCCTCAGCAAGGGTGTTCTTTAATTGTTCGGCAAATCCCCTCTCCATTACCAATCTCCCGCCTGTAAGTATTCTCATAGGTTTTTTCAGATCCGTCTGAAGCCGCCTTAATAATAATACCTTATTGGTTTTTATTTCTCAATGTGAAATAAAGACAAAAAAAAAGGCAGCTTTGTGCCACCCTTTATGAATTCTGCATTAAAGAATTCCATCATTTCCCGATCTATGTCCGGGATGTTTTCCCTCTTGTCAAATAAAGAGACCGGCGCTGCCGTAGATTCCGGCATCATTACCAAGTTCGGCCAGAACAAAACGAACCTCCTTCTGCCTGCCGTAGGAAAAATCACCGTAATGCCGTCTGACCACTTCTGTGAGGATGGTTCCCGCCGCGGAAACTCCCCCTCCGATCACAATAATCTCCGGATCGGTGACGGAAGCCACGTAGGACATACCCAGAGCCAGGAGTCTGCCGAACCGGTCAACCCGCTCCATGGCAAAGGCATCCCCCGCCTTGCAGGCATCAAAGATATCCTTTGCGGTGAGGGGATCCTTCTGTCTCAGGATACTTTCCCGGTCCGACCGGGAAAGGGCCAGCTCTGTCTGACGGACTATCCCGCTGGCGGAACAGTACTGTTCAAGGCATCCCCTTTTTCCGCAGTTACAGTACTCTGTCTCATCGGGACACACACACATATGTCCGATCTCCGCACCGAAACCATGGGCTCCCCGGATCAGATTTCCTCCGCTGATCACTCCTCCGCCCACTCCGGTCCCCAGAGTGAACATGACCAGATCTCCGCATCCCTTTCCGGCTCCCTGCCACATTTCTCCCAGTGCTGCCACGTCCGCGTCATTTCCTGCCCGGACAGGCAGTCCCAGCAGATCTTCCAGAACAGACCTGACCCTGGTATACCCCCAGCCCAGATTAACACAACCATAAACATTTCCTTCCCTGTCCACGGTGCCGGGGATACCTATACCCAGGCCGGCAAATTCCTCAAAAGGATATCCTTCTCTGTCTGCGGTTTCCCTGCATGTGGCCGCGATATCCCCGAGGATCCGTGAGCCACGGTCCCGGGTGTCGGTAGGGATCTCCCACTTGTGGAGCAGTTCACCCCCGCCGGTGAATATCCCAAGCTTAATGGTGGTTCCTCCCAGATCCACTCCGAATATATACTGTTTCATTCCGGTTCCTCCTGTTTTAACGGCTCACTCATCCTTGTCCCTGTTCAGATTGCCGGTCACCCGGTTATAAAGCTCCTGGGCGGCATTGTAGCCCATTTTTTTAGCCCGGAAATTACTGGCTGCCGACTCGACGATGACCGCGAGGTTCCTGCCCGGACGTACCGGTATGGAGTAGCAGACCAGCTTGTTTCCCAGGAATTCTATGGATTCCTCCCCCAGGCCCAGCCGGTCGTAGTTCTTTTCCCGGTTCCAGTCCTCCAGACGGATGACCATATCGATATCACAGAATTCACGCACGCTCTTGACACCGAAAAGGCTCTTGACATCCACGATTCCGATACCCCTGAGCTCAATAAAGTGCCTGGTGATATCCGGGGATGTGCCCACCAGTTTATCATCGCTGACCTTACGGATCTCCACCACATCATCCGACACCAGACGGTGCCCGCGGTGAATAAGCTCAAGGGCCGCCTCACTTTTACCGATGCCGCTCTCTCCCATGATCAGCACGCCTTCGCCGTGGACATCCACCAGGACACCGTGGATGGACACCCTGGGGGCAAGCCGTTCACTGAGCCAGCGGACAGCCACCGCGATAAACTCCGAGGTATTGCGGTTGGTGGTGAGGATGGGAATCTTCTTTTCCTCGGCCACATTGATGAGTCTCTCACAGGGTTCATTTCCCTGGGTAAAGATCAGGCAGGGGATATTGTTGCTCAGGATTTCCTGGTAGATAGGGATCATTT
>CACZOS010000289.1 GCA_902782815.1 uncultured Lachnospiraceae bacterium
GCCGTTGGAAAGGCGGACACGGGCGATCTTACGAAGCGCTGAGTTCGGCTTCTTCGGTGTAGCTGTTTTAACAGCGGTACATACTCCACGTTTCTGCGGGGAGCTGGCATCTGTGGACTTCTTTCTCAGGGAGTTGAATCCTTTCTGAAGCGCAGGTGCTGTGGATTTCTTTGCTAAAGACTGTCTACCTTTTCTTACTAACTGATTAAAAGTTGGCATTCTTTTTTTCACCTCCATGCATATTTTCTGGTGTGGTTGCAAATGATTGGTTTCTTTTGTGTGGGCATAGTTATCCCTGAATCAATGCACACACGCTATAAAATTATATCCTTAGATTATTCGTTTGTCAACCGGAATTTTACGGATAGAGTGTAAGGTCCGGATTAAAACACAATATCTTGTGGAAAAAAGTTGAATTTATAAAAAATTAAACAAGTTTTAGTATTGACAAAGAAATGTGTTCTATATAATATATTAGGTGACAAATGAAGAAAGGACAAAGGAGGCTTAGCAGATAAAGATGCATTTTCAAAATAAACAGATTCAAAAAAGAAACGGCTCCATCGTTCCGTTTCATGCAGAAAAGATCTATTCCGCCATCCAGCGGGCCTGCATTGCGGCAGAGGATACCATGACGGATGCCGATCTGTCCTACGTGACAGAGAAAGTATGTGAGATGGCTCTTCGTTATTCCATCCCCACTGTGGAACAGATCCAGGACCTTGTTGAGCAGACCCTGATCCGTTACGGATTCGCCCCCACAGCCAAGGCCTATATCCTTTACCGGGCGGAGCATGCCAAGATCCGTAATTCCGAATCATCCCTGATGGAAATATATCAGAAGCTTACCTATTCTGATGCCGCCACAGAGAACATCAAGCGTGAGAACGCCAATATTGACGGGGACACCGCCATGGGTACCATGCTGAAGTACGGGTCGGAAGGTTCGAAATATTTCATCCTTAATTATGTACTTCCCAAAGATATCGCGGCTGCCCATATCCACGGTGATATTCATATCCACGATATGGATTTCTATATGCTCACGGAGACCTGCTGCCAGATCGACCTGATCTCCCTGTTCCATCATGGATTCTCCACAGGGCACGGCCACGTTCATGAGCCTCAGTCCATATCCACCTATTCCGCTCTGGCCTGTATCGCCATCCAGGCCAATCAGAACGAGATGCATGGCGGACAGAGTATTCCCAACTTCGACTTCGCCATGGCCCAGGGTGTGAGCAAAACCTTCCAGAAGGAATACTTCCACGCTCTTTCCTCCTTCATGATGATCCGGTATGGATTTGATGAGGACACCTGCACCCAGCTTTGTGATCTGATCACAGGCCACCTGACCTCCGTGCTGACCATGAGCGACTCCGAGCGTATTCTTTCTATATTAAAGAGCCTCAGCCCGGACGAGATCCTCGGTGTAATCTCCCTGGGAGATCAGGAAGATTCCTCTTTCAGCTGTGACTGGGATGAGATCCATGATTTCTCCTGGAAACAGGCGGTGATCTATACCAGAAAACAGACCAAACAGGCCATGCAGGCCTTTATCCATAACCTGAACACCATGCATTCCAGAGCCGGAGCCCAGGTTCCCTTCTCTTCCATCAACTACGGAACTGATACCAGTCCTGAAGGTCACATGGTCATCGAATGTTTGCTGGAATCCACCATGGACGGTCTGGGCAACGGAGAAACACCCATCTTCCCCGTTCAGATCTTCAAAGTAAAAGAGGGGATCAACTATAATCCCGGGGACCCCAACTACGACCTCTTCCAGCTGGCTATCAAGACTTCCGCGAAGAGATTGTTCCCCAACTTCAGCTTCATTGATGCCCCCTTCAACATCTCCTACTATAAGGAAGGAGATCCCAATACGGAAGTTGCTTATATGGGATGCCGGACCAGGGTTCTGGGAAATGTTTACGATCCCAGCCGTGAGATTACCTTCGGAAGAGGAAACTTAAGCTTCACTTCCATCAATCTTCCGCGTCTGGGTCTGGAAGCCAACGGGGATATCGATATGTTTTACCAGCTGTTGGATGAAAAGATGGATCTGGTCATCCGCCAGCTTCTGCACCGGTTTAAGATTCAGTCTCTCAAAAAGGTGCGTAATTACCCCTTCCTCATGGCACAGGGTATATGGATCGATTCCAAAAACCTGACCATGGATGATACCATCGGAGAGGTCCTGAAGCACGGTACTCTGAGTATCGGATTTATCGGCCTGGCAGAGACCCTGGTGGCCCTCACCGGGAAGCATCACGGTGAGAGTGAAGAATCCCAGAAACTCGGTCTGGAAATCATCGGTCACATGAGAAAAAGAACAAATGAGACCTCCAAAAAATACGGATTGAATTTCACCCTCCTGGCCACACCGGCAGAGGGCCTGAGCGGCCGTTTCCTCAGACTTGATCAGAAAAAATACGGAAAACTGGAAGGAATCACAGACAGACCCTATTATACCAATTCATTCCACATTCCGGTATATTTCCCGATCCGTTCCTTTGAGAAGATCAAGCTGGAAGCTCCTTACCATGCGCTGACCAACGCCGGTCATATCTCCTATGTGGAGCTGGATGGAGATACCTGCAAGAACCTGCCCGCATTTGAGTCCATCGTACGTTATATGAAGGAACAGGGTGTGGGATACGGGTCCATCAATCATCCGGTTGACCGTGATCCGCTCTGCGGCTATAACGGAGTGATCAATGATGTCTGCCCGCGCTGCGGCAGACGGGAAGGTGAGGGAATCCCGCTGGAGAAACTCAGAGAATTACAGAGAAACTATCCTGACGTCCCCCTGTACTATCTGGACGTTGAGGAATAAAGAACAGGTATCCGGGATACCATATAACCCTTTTATGAAAGGAGAAAGGCTATGGAGAAAAAAGCAAAGAAGACAACAGTAGTCGGAGAAGGTTTAGGATTTGAACGTATTCGTCGTATTACAGGATATCTTGTCGGTA
>CACZOS010000290.1 GCA_902782815.1 uncultured Lachnospiraceae bacterium
ATGAACTGCCCCAATGCCATGATGGCTTACAAGAGGACTCTCCGCTCCTACAAGGAACTGCCTCTTCGATACAGTGAGTACGACGTACTTCACCGCAAGGAAAAGTCCGGACAGATGAACGGCCTTTTCCGGGTTCAGGAATTCCGCCAGGATGACGATCATACTTTCGTTATGGAATCACAGATCAAGGAGGAGATTCAGGATATCATCTCCATCGCCGATGAGATCTACAGCACCTTTGGCGTGACCTACAAGGCAGAGCTGTCCACAAGACCCGATGATTTTATGGGAGAGATTGAGGTATGGGACCGCGCGGAAGCCGGACTTAAAGAAATCCTCGATGAGAAATACGGTGAGGGTGGCTATGAGATCAATGAGGGTGACGGTGCCTTCTACGGACCCAAGATCGACCTTCAGATCAAAGACGCTCTGGGAAGAGAGTGGCAGTGCGGAACTATCCAGCTCGATTTCCAGCTTCCATTTAATTTCGGACTCAAATACACAACGCCTGAAGGTACCGAGGCCATGCCTGTAGTGATCCATCGGGCCCTCTACGGATCCCTGGAAAGATTTATCGGCATTATAATCGAGAATTTCAAGGGGAATTTCCCCTTCTGGCTGTGTCCTTACCAGGTTGCCATCGTTCCCATCAGGGAGTCCCATAACGAGTATGCCAGGAAGGTGGAGAAGATCCTTACCGATCACGGTATCCGTGTCGAGGCTGATTATGCCGACAAGAACATGAGGACCAAGATCAAGGAATTCAAGCTTTACAAGGATCCGTACATCCTGGTACTGGGTGATCACGAAGCTGAAGGAGATCTGGTTTCCCTCAATATCCGGGGCTCCAACAAGCAGGTCCAGAACGTGCCTCTTGAGGACTTCGTGAAAATGTGCAGGAAGATGAATGAGGAACACAGCCTGGAGCTGCTTTCCTCCCTGGAATGATCACCGGAATAATTAAACATTGATGGGGGTTCCCCTTCTTTATCCAGTCCCGTTTATTCCCTGACGGGACTGGATTTTTTAGTACGGGAACAACGACCTGCCCGGGCTCATCGGACAAGATATTTCCCGCACTGCCAATGGATTTTCTTTACATCCTAAGGGATAATCCCGTATAATGATATCATAGAGTAATAATGTGGTGAATTATGCCAGGGTAACTATGTGGAGAAGGTCATGGCCAGGAAATGCGTCGGTTTGATTGAAGCAATTGGATTAGCGTCCGCGATTCAGGCGGCAGATACTGCGCTCAAATCGGGAAATGTCGAGCTTGTGGGCTATGAGTATGCCGGTTATGATGCCCATATCGTGGTCAAGGTCGAGGGAAATGTGGGAGCTGTCAAGGCAGCAGTCCGCGCCGCCAAACTGGCCACTAAAAATATAAAAGGCTACCTTTCCGGTTATGAGGCGGCATGCGAAAAGACGGGACTCGACGAACGCGTCTATGAAACCATGATCCACAACCGTCTCACCGTGGGAGACCCCCTGCAGGTAGCCTCCGGCAAAAGACCCCAGGGTACCGGCAAGAGAGCAAAATGGGTCGGCCACTGGGATCCCCATCACTGCTATATTTACGAATAGGATTATGTCGACCACACGATTCCTGCGGGATGCATACAGGTTTTCTTTTACGGAAAACCTCTGTGCATCCTTTTTTGTTTCCTTTTTTCATTCATCATTTTTATCGATAATTTTCCAATATTTTTTAAAAAACAGATATCTATTTCGGCAGAAATATCTATTGTATATTTTCAGGCCGCAGAGTATAATGACTACGGCAGATATCCCCCACGGGGAATCTGACTATTTTTTCAAGGAGAACTGAATAATGAAAAAACTCTCTAAACAAGAGAAGCATGAGCAGTGCATGAAAGAGATCAAAAGCACACTCCTGGTGGTGGCTTTATGTTGTCTCTGGCACATCTCAACCGCTTTTCTTCTCAATGGAACAGGTCTGACCTTTCTTGGCATGCCTGCATGGCTGAGTGTATCCGTCTTCGGAACCATAATCCTGGCTTTGCTCGGAGTGTGGTTTCTCCTCAAATTCGTATTCGTGGATTTCGAGTACGATGATGAAGAGGGGGGTGATCAGTTATGACAGGTAATCAGCAAATCATTCTCGTCATTCTGATCGTGTATCTTTTACTCAATACGGTCATCGGATTATATTTCAGCAAAAAACAAAATTCAG
>CACZOS010000291.1 GCA_902782815.1 uncultured Lachnospiraceae bacterium
GCTCCGACATCTGCTTCAGCGGAGAAAGAGTTCGTATATGTATCATCGGACCTCTTGTCTTCCTCACATTTTTTGGTCATATCCGGCCGTACCGCAAAATCCCAGCTTTTGGCGCTGGATGTCACGGTCGCATCGTCGCCATTGATCCTTGAATAATTCCTGCCCGCCTGATTGACCATCTTCACGGATACTCTTCCGAGTCCCGGATGATCCTTGGCGAACTGTTCATAATCAAAGACTGTGGTATATTCCACATCTATAGAAGTGGCATCTATCAGTCCGCTGACTGTCAGCTGGAATCCTCCGTACATCGCGTAGTAGTCGCCGCCGACTTTGATACCTGAGGTGGCATCAGTGACAGGTGTCAGCTGCTGTTCCGATGGATTCTTTGCATAATCCACATCGACAACTACATTGTCTTTGAACATCCTGAAACGCTCAAATCCGTATTTTGGTGTTCCGCTCGCAAATGTCAGCTCTCCCGCATCTCCGTTCGTATTCGGATACGGAGATGATCTATCCAGATCCATTGCTAAAGTTTTGCTGTTGGCAGAACTATAAGCAACCACATTAACGGTTATATCCTTTAACCGGATGTATCGGGCCGCATCCTGGATATCCAGCTCATTACCATCCTGATCGAGCAGCCTGACTCCCTGCATATTATCATCGATTGCATAGGTACCATTAAGGAAGAATGGCGCGCGAATACCATAGTCCGCCTGATAATCACTGACATACCTGTCAAACAGATTATATGCACCGATATGTGTCTTCCACTCGTTAGACGGGTGGAGAGTCTCTCCAGTGGATTCATCAGGCGTTTGCTGATACATGGATTTCGATCCTATTCCAGGGATATAGACATATGCCGCCGCCGCAGTGTCTACGAGTTTGACCTGTAATCCCGGCTGGAAGCCCATGCCCCAAGGAATCACAAGCTCTGACCGTGAATATACACTATTTCTCTCCGGATGGTAATTACGTGCTGTAGAATCCGGAGCTGTAATGTACATAAGCTCAACAATCTCACTCTTATATTTATTGTTATAATAGGCTTTGTTTAAAATATAGTTTGTACTATTAATTTCAGCAAAATAATCGATATCGCTTTTGTTGAGTATACTGCAGTCCTGATAACTACCTTTTTTAAACATGTTGTAGCCCATGTTGGTGCCAAAGGAGCTGTAATCGTTTGCTGAAGCGCTGTCGCGTATGTACACAATTCCGCTTGTGTATTTCGGAAATTGTCCGGCAACGGGTTTTACATAATTAAAGTCACTGTCATATCCAGAATTATCAAATGAATAGCCTGTCGGAACATCTTCATACAGATAGGTGATAGAATTATATGACTGTCCGTTGTTTCCGTTATAATACGCGTTTGCTGTATTATTGTAATAAGCTTTAAGCTTTCTGGCGTCTAATATTACAGACCATTTTATCGAGCCATCAGGAAGAAGTTCTCCTTTCTTGTCAAGAAGGGAGTCTACTCCGTAATCAGCCTCTAAACTATTGGTATTGCTTTGATATTTTCTATTGAAAGCATATACTTTTGCACCGACCTTTTCGTACATTCCATGACTGATCCGGTTATAAATGCCACTGGTTGTGTTTACGTGCTCAGCACTAGGTGTCAGGCAGCGCTGATAAACAGACCAGTCAAAAGCAACACTCTCATAACCTACCAGGCCAAGAACATAGATTTTGATCCCGCCAGGTACATTGTTATCAGCAGTTCTTTCTCCGCCGATGGTAGTATACCCTGTCCCGTAATGGCCATTTGCTACGAGAGGGGCAGAGGTATAACTCATACCATATCTACCGTTACTTTGTTCTGCCAGCTCGTAGGTTTCCGGTGAAATGACCACCCATATCCTTCTAGTGCGGCCGCTGATTTGTACATCAGTTTTATAGACCGGAGTATCGATTACGTTTTTTGAAGATTTAGAGTATCCGCAGTCCTGGACCAGAGCTATGTATTGCTCATAGTTCAATACGTCCGTACCCTGCATTTCTCCTACGGACGTTCTCGTCGCACTCCCAAGTATTTCCTTTTCTCCATTTTCGGTTCCGATCCTGATCTTGAGACTGTTTTTGATATGATTTCCATAGCGAAAATCATTGGCATGGAAATAGTAATTTCGAGAGTCAGCAGAAGAACTGTCATATTCCGGTCCGTTTGGTCTTGCTATAAAACCGAGCCAATGATCGCCTCCGCTATTGATGCTGTAGGAATAGTCGATCCTTCCCGATGCGTCAGTCACTGAAGGTGATTGATTGGTGTTTTGGCAGTTTACCTTTCCAGCATAATACTGATTATACTGGTCAACTTTAATGGAACTTCCGAAGCCTCCGTAATGCTTTACTGCTTCTGCAGTGACCTCTTTTGTATAATCACTCTCCTCAATATCAGGCGCTTTGATTTCTTCAACCGTAGTAACCGGTTTATAAATATCTTTGCTATTACTGTAAAAATCATTGGAATTGCGTTTTTGAGTATTGCTGTTCCAATTGTTACGGTTATCTTCATCATAGAAAGTGTCCGCATAATAGACGATCTGGAAAGCATCACATTTAAGATTCTTAACAGTTATATCGAGTCCGTCTTTAACATAATAATATGAGCTGCTGTTTCCGTATCCATCGATATCCCCGATCGAAACAAGGTAATTACCGGAGACCATATATGTCATTTCAAACCCGCCGGTTCTGGTAAGCGGCATCTCAACTAATTCACCATTACCTCTGTCTATCAGAAATTCAGCAGGAAATGGTTCATTCCCATTTTGCAGGTATTTGAGCATCATTCCCTGATCGAAGGTCTCTTTGAGCGTCATCGATAAGTTCTTGCCCGTGTCATTCTTTACGGTGATGACATACTTTATCTGATTTAGCGGTGTTGTATGGGTAATTGAGTTTCCAGAGCTTTGAGCATCATGATCTGTATCCTTTACCCAGTAAGCCTCCTTTGTCACTGTAATCTTTTTTTCAGGCTCCGGTATCTGGACGTTGAATTCCAGTTCCTTATCCAGCCATGAGGTTACCACCTCTCCGCCTTCCTTGGATTCTTCTGAAAGCTCAGCAGCATAAGAGTAGCCGAATTCAATATCATACTGCCCTTTTGTATCCAGGAAGTATACTTCAAAAATATATGATCCTTTCTTTTCGACAATTCTTCCGTATGCGCGAACATTACCGTATTTCGGCAGGTACATCCACTCACTGCCTACGGTTTCACCCTGCGTAGCATCCAGAACAGGGACAAGCTCC
>CACZOS010000292.1 GCA_902782815.1 uncultured Lachnospiraceae bacterium
AGAGATCTCGGCCGTAGTGGACTTCCTGAAGAATAACGAGGAGGTTGCGGTCTACGACGATCAGGTCGAAAAGACCATCGACAAAGGGGTGGCAAATCAGAATGCCTTGACCGAGAGAGATGAGTATTTCGCGGATGCCGCCAGGTTCCTGATCGAGAAGGATAAGGCCAGTATCGGTATGCTGCAGCGTATGTTCAAAATCGGATTCAACCGGGCTGCCAGGATCATGGAACAGCTGGCAGATGCCGGAGTAGTAGGCCCCGAGGAGGGGACAAAACCCAGAAAAATCCTCATGAGTCCGGAGGAGCTGGAGCAGTATCTGGAGGAATACTATTGATTTCTGTCAGGGACGATTCCTGAAAACTCTTTACGAATGTTATATTTTGCGTTATCATAAACTAAGAATGGCCGGGAGTATCTATTCCCGGCCAATCATAAATATGCCTGCCTGCCGGATGGGAAGAGATTTCTTTTCGAAGACGGGAGGCAGTGATTCTGAAAAAGAAAAGAGGAAATTATGGCATTATTGATAGATGGCAAGAAGATTTCTTCTGAGATCAAAGAAGAATTAAAGACTGAAGTCGGCCGTTTAAAGGAAGAGGGGATTTCCGTCTGTCTGGCAGTGATCCAGGTGGGGGATGATCCGGCTTCCACTGTCTATGTGGGTAATAAAAAGAAAGCCTGCGCCTATATCGGTATTGAATCCAGGAGTTACCGGCTGCCTGAGGAGGTGAGTCAGGAAGAACTGCTGGGTCTGATCGGGGACCTCAACAGGGATGATTCCGTGGATGGGATCCTGGTTCAGCTGCCCGTTCCCGCCCACCTCAATGAGAAGGAGATTATCCGGGCCATCGCCCCGGGCAAGGACGTGGACGGCTTCCATCCGGAAAATGTCGGTGCCCTGTCCATCGGGGAGGAGGGATTTGTTTCCTGTACACCTGCGGGCATCATCCAGCTTCTCAAAAGATCCGGAATCACCATCGAAGGAAAAGAGTGCGTCGTTGTAGGCCGGAGCAATATCGTGGGCAAACCCATGGCCATGCTCCTCCTCAAAGAGAACGGCACCGTGACGGTATGTCATTCCAGGACCCGGAACTTAAGCCAGGTATGCCGGAGAGCGGATATCCTGGTGGCCGCCGTGGGGAAGCCCAGATTCTTCGATGACTCTTATGTCAAGGAAGGAACGGTGGTGATCGATGTGGGGATCCACCGCGGTGAGGACGGAAAACTGTGCGGGGATGTGGACACGGAGAAGGTGTCCCGCATCGTTTCTGCCATCACGCCTGTCCCCGGAGGGGTCGGCCCCATGACCATCGCCATGCTGATGAACAACTGCGTGGAGGCGGCAAGAAGGAAAAGATCATCATGAGAAATGTATTGTTCATCTCCCTGGGCTGTGACAAAAACCTGGTGGACAGCGAGAAGATGCTGGGGCTTCTGAAGGAAGGCGGATATGAGATCTGCCAGGAGGAATCCCAGGCGGACGCGGCGGTCATCAACACCTGCTGTTTTATTCACGATGCCAAAGAGGAGAGCATAGAGACGATCCTTGAGATAGCCGAGTGGAAGAAGAAAGGGCGTCTGAAGTATATCCTGATCACAGGCTGCCTCGCCCAGCGATATGCCGGAGAGATGGAAGAGGTCATCCCGGAGGTGGATGCGGTGATCGGCACAGCCGGTTACGACCAGATCGTCCGGATCCTGGATCAGCTGTTTTCCCGGCCTCCGGAAGGCCTGATTTCCTGCCTCCCCTTTGTGGATACCCTGCCGCCTGCCCTGGCGGACAAACGGGTGGTCACCACGGGGGACTATACTGCTTATCTGAAGATCGCGGAAGGCTGCAACAAATTCTGTACCTACTGCATCATTCCCTATATCCGTGGTCATTACCGCAGCGTTCCCATGGAGGACCTCCTGGAGGAAGCCCGGCGGCTTGCGGATGGCGGGGCCAAAGAACTTATCCTGGTTGCCCAGGAGACCACCCTATACGGAGTGGACCTGTATGGGAAGAAGACTCTTCCCGAATTATTAAAAAAGCTTTGCTCCATTGATGGACTCCGCTGGATCCGTATCCTCTATTGTTATCCGGAGGAGATCACGGAAGAACTGATCCGGACCATCAGGGAGGAGCCTAAGATATGCCACTATCTGGATATTCCCATCCAGCACAGCGAGGACCGTATCCTGAAGGCCATGGGCCGGAGGACATCCCGCAGTGACCTGGTCCGTCTTGTGGATCAGCTGCGCCGGGAGATACCGGATATCGTTCTCAGAACCACCCTGATCACTGGATTTCCCGGAGAGACGGAAGAAGACTTCGAAAACATGGTCGATTTTGTCGATCAGATGGAATTTGAACGTCTGGGCGTCTTTCCCTATTCCGCTGAAGAGGGAACCAAAGCCGCCCTCATGCCCGACCAGGTGGAGGAGAAGGTTAAGGAGGAGCGCAGAGACAGGATCATGGCGCTCCAGCAGGAGATCAACGCAGCCTGGTTCGGATCCTGGATAGGAAAAAGCCTGGATGTAATGATCGAGGGTTATCTGTATGATGAAGATATCTATGTGGGCAGATCTTATATGGATGCACCTAAGGTTGACGGGAGTGTCTTCGTCCGTTCCCAGGAGGAGATGATCTCGGGTGAGATTGTTCCGGTAAAGATTACCGGGGCCAATGAATATGATCTGATAGGAGATGTTATTTATGCCGATGAATTTACCAAATAAGCTGACTATTGTGCGAATCTTTCTGATTCCCTTTTTCGTATTTTTCATGCTGACCGACTATGTGGCGGGATCCAAATGGATCGCTCTGGCCATCTTTATTGTGGCCAGCCTCACAGACCTGGCTGACGGGAAGATCGCCAGAAAATATAATCTGGTGACGAATTTCGGGAAGTTTATGGATCCGCTGGCAGACAAGCTTCTGGTCACCTCTGCTTTCATCTGCCTGGTTTCCATTCACCGGATCCCCACCTGGATCGTTATCGTTATCATCGCCCGTGAATTTGTGATCACCGGCTTCCGTACTCTCGCCGTGGAGAACGGTATTGTGATCGCTGCCAGCTACTGGGGAAAGTTCAAGACCACTTTCCAGATGCTCGCCATCATCCTTCTGATCATGGATCTGGGCGGAAAGACTGTCTTTATCCTGGAGCAGATCCTTATCTATGTGGCGTTGATCCTTACCCTGATCTCCATGATCGATTATCTGGCAAAGAACATTGATGTCTTAAAAGAAGGAGGCCAATGATGAGTTCAGGCAGAATTATCAAAGAATCTCTGGTAGAGTACAAGATTGCCAGGATCCTGCTCCATTACGGGCTGACCATAACCACCGCGGAATCCTGTACCGGAGGACTGGTGGCGGGAACCCTGATCAATGCCGAAGGTATCTCTGCCAGCTTTAAGGAAGGATTTATTACTTATTCCAATGAGGCCAAGGTCCGTTATCTTGGCGTATCCGAAAAAACCCTGGAAAAACAGGGAGCAGTCTCCCGGGAATGTGCCCTGGAGATGGCTGAGGGCGCAGCCGAAAATACCGGGGCGGATGTGGCCGTGGCGGTTACCGGTATAGCCGGACCGGACGGAGGAACCGAAGAGAAACCCGTGGGCCTGGTCTACATCGCCTGTACGGTGGAGGGAAAGACCATCGTAAAACGGTGTCATTTCGGAGGAGACCGCAACGGTGTCCGCCATGCCGCAGTCAAGGAGGCACTGGATCTTCTCTACTGCCAGCTCCTCCACATAGCCCGCTGAAGGGCCCTGTCATAAGGATTTACCTGAGAAAACTGCCGTTTGACGGCAGTTTTTTTCTATGGTATATTTTTCAATATGATATACGTCGGATATAACACATAGCACATGCCGGGAGGATGAGCCTATGCTGATCGAGATAGATTTCAACAGCCCTCAGGCTATATACATTCAGCTGAGAAACCAGATCGTTATGGGAATTGCCCAGGAGGAGCTCCGGGACGGGGATTCCCTGCCCTCCGTCAGAAGTCTGGCCAACACCCTTGGTGTGAACATGCATACCGTGAACAAGGCCTATGCCATGCTCCGGAGTGAGGGATATCTGATCCTTGACCGCCGCCGGGGAGCGGTGATCCAGGTGGAGGTGGAGAATAAGGACCACGAGATCGAGAAGATCAACCATAACATGAGGATGGTTGTGGCCCAGGCTATCTGTAAAGGGATAAGCAGAGCGGAGATGCACGCGGTCATCGATGAAATGTATGACCATTTTTTATAGAAGGAGCAGATTATGAACAGAGATTTCAACAATTTTGTTGAGGATGCCCTCGCCAAGGCCAGGGAAGACGCCCTGGCATGCCATCAGAAATATATCGGCACCGAGCATATCATTTTGGGTATCCTGTCCGTGGAATCCTGCCTGGCCGCCAGAGTCCTGGGGGAATGCGGGCTGACCTACGAGAAATTCCTGGATGCCACCCTGGGTAAATCCATGTCCCTGGGAGACGGGTCCGGATCCGGTTTTAAGGGTTACAGCCCCAAGGCTTCCCATGTGCTGGAGATGGCTGTCGCCGAGGCGGAGAGACTGGACGTGGACGAGGTAGGGACGGAGCATATCCTCCTGGCTATTCTCAAAGAGAGGG
>CACZOS010000293.1 GCA_902782815.1 uncultured Lachnospiraceae bacterium
CAGGGCAAAGCCGATGTTCTCTTTGACGATCCTGAGACACTTCCTGGAGATCTTGATGGCCTTGGAAATCTTCAGCGGATCATCATCCATCAGGACCACATCGGCTGCCTCGATAGCAGCATCAGATCCCATGGCTCCCATGGCGATACCGATATCCGCACGGGAGAGAACCGGAGCATCATTGATACCGTCACCCACAAAGGCAAGTTTTTCACGTTCGTCCTTGGTGAGGATAATCTCCTCCACCTTGTTTACTTTATCGGAAGGAAGCAGTTCACTGTATACCTCATCGATACCCAGTTCTTTGGCCACAGCATCAGCCACCGGCTTTGCATCACCGGTAAGCATGATGGTCTTTTTGACCCCGGCCTTCTTCAGCTCGGCAATGGCTTCCTTGGAATGCTCTTTGATAGCATCGGAGATCACGATATGCCCTGCATATTCGCCATCTACAGCCATATGAATGATAGTTCCCACGTGGTGACAGTGGATGGGGGTAAGCCCCAGCCTGGTCATCAGCTTATCATTTCCTGCGGCAACCTCATGTCCGTCCACCTCAGCGGTGATTCCGTGTCCGCTGATCTCCTGGATATTTTTGACACGGTCACGGTCTATGGGTTTGCCATAGGCGGTAAGAATACTCTTGGCAATGGGGTGGGAAGAGGCACTTTCGGTATAGGCGGCATATTTCAGCAGTTCAACCTGATCGATTTCATTGTGATGTACCGCATTTACCTCAAAAACTCCCCTGGTCAGGGTTCCGGTCTTATCGAAGACCACATAGGATGCCTGGGACAGGGTCTCCAGGTAGTTGGACCCCTTGACCAGGATACCCTGGTTGCTGGCTCCGCCGATACCGGCGAAGAAGGAAAGGGGGATACTGATAACGAGAGCACAGGGACAACTGATTACCAGGAAGGTCAGAGCTCTGTATACCCATCCAAGCCACATATCCAGCACTGTGCCTTCAAAACCTATCCCGCCGATCAGAATTACGATGGGGGGAAGTATGGCAAGTGCCAGTGCTCCGGCGCAGACTGCCGGTGTGTATACTTTGGCAAATTTGCTGATAAAGTCTTCGGATTTGGATTTTCTGGAGCTGGCGTTTTCCACCAGGTCAAGGATCTTGGATACGGTGGACTCACCGAATTCCATGGTGGTCCGTACTTTCAGTACGCCGGACAGATTGATACAGCCGGACTGAACGTCATCCCCTTCCTTGATCTCCCGGGGAAGGCTCTCTCCCGTAAGAGCAGAGGTATTCAGACTGGATGTACCTTCAACCACAACGCCGTCGATGGGAACCTTTTCACCGGGCTGTACCACGATGATGGAGCCGATTTCCACTTCATCAGGATCAACCTGTTCCAATTGCCCGTCAACTTCTATGTTGGCGTAATCGGGGCGGATATCCATGAGTTCGCTGATGTTCCCCCGGCTTTTGCCCACGGCATAGGACTGGAACCATTCACCGATCTGGTAGAAAAGCATAACGGCCACCGCCTCGGTAAAATCACCGGTCCTTTCGATGACGGCGATGAGGAAAGCGCCCACTGTGGCAACAGCCATCAGAAAGCTCTCATCGAAGATCTGGCCGTTGCGGATCCCTTTCCATGCTTTCCTCAGGATGTCATGACCGATGACAAGATACGGTACAAGATAAAGGACAAACAGGATCAGGACCTTCTGCATATCATTTCCCGGAATATATTTGCGGACTATTTCCAGGATTATTATAAGCGCTGCCGCGACAAGGATACGGATCAGCATCTTCTTCTGTTTTTTATTCATCATAGGATCAATCTCCAATACAGTTTGCTTATCATTTTTTAGCAGGATGGGGCCAAAAAAGATCTGGCCCCATTCATTTCAATTCGTTTTTCCGTAACGACTGATATTGATTATTTAAGGAAAACTTCGCAGTCCGGCTCAACTTTCTTGCAGGCCTTTACCACTTCCGGCATAACTGCCTTGGGATCTGCGCCTTCTTCAAAGTTGACGATCATCTTCAGGGTCATGAAGTTAACGGTACAGTCAGCAACACCGGGAACCTTCTTGGTTGCGTCTTCCATAAGGTTGGCACAGTTAGCACAATCAACATCGATCTTGTAAGTCTTCTTCATTTTTAATACCTCTTTCTTCACTTTCTTAGATATTGAGTTTAATTGGTTTACTTTAGTTTATAACCGGATTACGATTAAATGTTTGTTTAATCGTAATTTGATTATATTATAGGAATCCTATTTTGTCAATATACGATTAAATATTTTTTTAATCGTTTTCCAAGTCTTATTTCGGGATCACTTTATCCACACTGATGGCGGAAGCAGGAATGCTGGAGTCATGAAGCTCCTCCAGGTCCTCTACTTCGTTATCCCCATGGACATGAGTCCGGGAATCCTCCGCACA
>CACZOS010000294.1 GCA_902782815.1 uncultured Lachnospiraceae bacterium
AAAATACGCGGAAAGTAAAAAAAAACAGGAGATCCCATCCCCTGCATTCAGTCCGTCTGCTCTTCCGAGTCAGCCGAATCACCATTTTCTGATCAGTATACCTTCATCTTCCAACCCATTCTACACGGACATCATTGAAGGCGCTTCCAGAGCGGCTTCCAGTGAAGGATGCCATCTGTTTGTCGATTATGTCAGGATCACTCCGGAAAATCTGCGCATTTCTCTTGAAGCTATCGCCTCGCTCTATGCCGGCATGATCGTTCTGGAGCAGCTTAGCGATGAACTCCTTCTGAGGATCCGTTCCCGCCTTCCTCTTGTCCAGTGCAGCAACTACAGCAGCAGCCTTCCCCATATTTCAAGCGTCTCCATTGATGACGAAGGCGCTGAGTATACGATGACACAATACATTCTTTCCAGAGGCTGCCGGGACATTGCCTTTCTGGCTGCCTCCCCGGAATCTGCCTTCTTTCAAAAGCGTCTGCGCGGACTGAAAACAGCTCTGGCCAGAGATTCTCTGACCATTCCGCCGAAGCGCATCATATATATCTCGGGATTTGAATTCCCGCTTGCCTATGATGCGGCAGTCTCCCTGCTCTCCTCTGACAGCAGACCGGATGCCGTCATCTGTATTTCCGATGTTTTCGCCGCCGCCTGCGTCAAGGCCTGCCACACATTGGGTATTCGCATACCGGAAGATATCCTGATCGCCGGCTTTGACGATATATCTCTTGCCGTTACGACGACACCTTCCATCACGACAATCGCCCAGCCCCGCTTCCAGCTCGGATTCAACGCTATGACCATCCTGCTTCAGGAGACGCGTAATCCGCAGCTCCAGGCGAGACACATTGTTCTTCCGACCAGGCTGATCGTCCGGGAGTCCACAGAGTGATGGTATCAGGGCCAAATGCCCTGAGACTGCAGGCAGCTTATAAAGAGGGTAAAGAGGATCATTATGGAAAGTAAAACATTATACAGTAATGCGCTGTTTTCAATCGAGATTACAAACCAGCCGTCCCCGAAAGAAAATCTGAACACGGATATGATCGCTTTTTTCCAATTGGAAGGTATGTCCGATATACGGCAGGACGGACAGAGCTGGATCCTGCACGAAAAAGATTATCTATTCGTTAATCCGGGACAAAATTACAGCTATCTGATCCTGGAGCACGGGATGCTCGCCACGATCCGTATCCGGACAGGAAACTCGGTCATTGCTGCACAGCTGCCGCCTTCAGAATTTGAGGTGATCTGCAATTCTTTTCATGAAGGCGACATCGGAAAATCCCAGATGCGCAGATATCTGGGCAATATGCTACACAGGGCTTTACGGACAGACCGGGAAGAATCTGCTCTTATCTGTTCTGAATTTTTCCTGATGCTCCGTCTGCTCTGCAGCAGCTACTGTGTGTCCCGGAATCGCACAAGTTCCAAGGAACTGAATACCCTGGAACGCAATGCACGGATCCTGTCATTTCTCGAGGAGAACGCCTCCCAGAAAGTCACTCTTGACGACCTGTCAAAGGAAACGTTTCTCTCTTCTGCCTATTTGTCCAGATATATCCGAAAACAGTTTGGACAAAATTTTCATGAACTGCTCACAGACATCCGCGTAAAAAAGGCTGAATCGGCTATGCAGCTTCAGCAGTCCAGCCTGACAAAAATATCCTTTGATGCCGGCTTTTCATCCGTTTCAGCCTTCACAAAAGCCTTTACGCAAAAATTTGGCATAACACCATCTGCATATCTGAATAAACAACCAAAGGCTTTGTCTCCAAGCGATCCTTCTGAGTCACATACTGCCTCTTTCTCACATTCTGAAGATATCCAGACCCAGCTGCAGAACTACATTGCGGCACATGATATCCGGCTGGTATCCTCTGAACTGGAGACGTTTCATATCGAGGGGAATGTTCATGACGCACAGCTGTTCCGCCGTTTCTGGTCCCGGATGATCAACGGCGGCCTGGCCCGGGATTTTCTGCGCGCGGACATGCAGGAACACATGAAGATCCTTCACGACGAACTCGGGTTTTCCTACATCCGGATTTGGGATATCTGTGCACCTGATATGATGCTTTACAGACAGGACAAAGAACATGACTATAACTTTACCAGACTGAACAATGTGCTGGATTTTCTGATCAGCATAAAGGTCCACCCATACATCGAGCTCGGTTTCAAACCAGTCCTGCTTTTGAAGCGTGCAGATATACCTCTTATCCGCGAAGAACGGGAAAACATATTTCAGTCTACAGATGAATACGCTGCTTTTCTTCAGGTGATGCTGCGCCATTTTGCAGCCAGATATGGTCTGCCTGAGCTGGAAACATGGTATTTCGAAATATGGCAGGATTTCCGTTATCAGACAACCTATGAATACTTTTCGGAATTTGATACCATCTATTCTGCGATCAAGATGATCTCGCCGAAAATTCATGTAGGAGGGCC
>CACZOS010000295.1 GCA_902782815.1 uncultured Lachnospiraceae bacterium
AGAAAGATGCCGAACAAGGCGGAAAAAGCCCCGGCAACGGAGTAAAAGAGATATTTGAGGGCAGCCATGATTGCCTGATGAGTCAGATCATGGAGAACCAGCAGCATGCTGATGAGTGTCATCCATTCGAAAAAGAGATAAAAAGTGATAAGGTTTCCGGAAAAACACAGACCCACAAGAATGCCTTCCACCGTGAGAAATATGCCGAAAAACCGCAGTCCTCTCCCATCCTCAGACAGATACTCCTGAGCGTAAAGACAGACCAGAGCCATGACCGGGACCACCAGACCGGCAAAAATCTTTCCCAGAAGATCCGCCTTCAGACTGAGGGAAAGAGCCTCTGTCAGGTATCCGACAGTCAGACTCTCTTCTGACAGAAGGCAGGGAATGAGCAGGGCACACTCTGCCAGAGCTGCGATCATGATCAATCCGGAGATTTTTCTTTCTTCAGTTTCCTTTCTCCCCATCAGGATGGAAAAACACCCGCAGATCATGGGAAAAATGACCGGAATAACCAGCCAGTAATTCTGTTTCATTGCATTAACCTCTGTCCATGTAAAATGGATAAATCCTAAAACATCTCAAGACCTCTCTGAATCACGTTGACCAGCTGTGAGGAAAACATGCCGAGAAACAGATTCAGAGCGATCAGCATAATACTCACCAGACTGTTGGTCCTGGTATAGGGAGACCTTTCCTCCGGGAAAAAATGGCCTCTGGACGGCTCCCCCTTCTGGGGAAGAGCATAGATGTTCACTGCCAGACGGAGAAAATAGACAGCATTTAAGGTGGTGCTGATCACAAGGGCAGCCAGGGTAAACACCATCTTCCGCCCGCTTTCCAGAGCCGCGGCAGCAAAAAAGGCCTTGGATACAAACCCCGAAAGCAGGGGAAATCCCACCATGGAGAGAGAACCGATCAGGAAAGTGCCTCCTGCGATGATATTTTTGTAGCCTGCTCCTTTTAAACTATATAAATCAGTCTTTCCCCCCACTGTTTCATACAGGGAAGCTACGCTTAAGAAAAGCATGGCTTTGGTTGCTGCGTGGGTAAGGATATGAAAGATGGCCGCCACGATCCCGGCATTGGTCTCCAGTCCTATACCCATATAGATATAGCCGATCTGGGCTACGGAGGAGCAGGCGATCATCCGTCTGGCATCCCCCTGCCTGATGGCGTCAACAGAACCCATGATAATGGCTACCACGCCAAAGCCGAAGAGGACATCCGGAATATGGGTATTGATGATGTTTTCAAAGCCGATCACCCGGTAATAGATCTTGATCAGCAGGATGATATAACCCTTGGAAACCAGACTGGAAAGGATGGCACTGGCGGCCGGAGTGGCGTAGCCGTAGGTATCCGGGATCCAGGAGTGAAAGGGATAGAGCCCGCTCTTTATTCCCAGACCAATGGAGATCAGGCCGATAACCAGCAGAAAAGGAATCATGTAGGTTCCGGTGGAAATGATATGCTCCACTTCCTCCCTGGCCGGAACCATAAGAAGCTGCCCGGTGATATCATACAGGAGGCTGATTCCGATCAGAAACAGACCGGAACCGATCTGGCTTAAGACAAAATATCGGATGGCAGCCACAATCCCGTGTCCGTTCTGCCGGATCATGATCATTCCGCAGGTGGCGATGGTGTTGATCTCCACGAACACATACCCGGTAAAAAGATCGTTGGTATAGATCATGGCCAGCAGGGAACTCATCAGCATGTCCGCAAGAACAAAAAACAGGTTGATCTTGGTGGGTTCCACATCGGAAGTGATCCTTCCCAGGCCGCTCAGGATGGAAAGAATCATGATCAGGCTGAAAAAGGTGGCCATAAATCCTTCCAGAACACCGGCCCGGATCTCATTGCCCCATGGGGCGGGAAAATGTCCCATCATATAGGTGAAGCTTTCTCCGGTCTGCATGGTATAGTACAGAACAAAGGCAGAAAGCACCAGGACCACACTCAGCATAAAGATACAGACCCGTTTGGCCCGCTTCCCGTCAAGAACTGAGGAGATGATCCCCGAAAACATGGCGAGAATGATGGAGAAGAAGGGGAAATTCATAATGAAACTCACGGAAGTTCCTCCTCCTTTCTCCATTCCATCACGATCCTGTCAATATTGAGGGTATGGTACCTGACATAGAGCCGGATCGTCAGAGCCAGCATGAGGGCGGTGGAACTGACGGAAACCACGATCCCGGTAAGCACCAGCCCGTCCGGGATGGGATTGGCGTAAGCCGAGGCATCGGTAATGCCTTTCACCATAATGGGAACCATGGTCCCGTGAATATATCCCTTTGCCGTAAGAAAAAGATAGACCGCCGTATCCATGATATTCATCCCCAGAATCTTTTTGATCAGATTTTTATGCATCAGGAGCATGGTAAATCCGATGCCAAACAGGATCATGGCGGTAATCTCTTCCAGATGGGCGGACAGTATGGCGATCATATCAGATTCCTCCTTTACGGAACAGAGTGTAAAACGCGTACATGGTGCAGGCCACCACAAGGCCCACACAGATATTAAGGGGCAGGATCAGGCCCGAGGACAGGATCGCTCCCGGTTTGCCGAGAGGGATCCCGCCGGGTATATGATTCGCTCCGGTGTAAAACGAATAACTCTTGGCTATACAGTAAAAGGAAAGGGCACACAAGGTTACGGCACGGAAGGTCCGGTTATTGAAAAACCTTTCGGTCCTGGCAAAACCAAAGGCGCTGGCATAGAGGATAAGCCCTGCACCCAGCACCGCTCCGCCGGAAAAACCGCCCCCCGGTGACAGATGTCCGTTTAAGATGATATATATACCGAAAATGAAGATCATGGGTACCAGGACACAGGTGACCTTCTGCAGGATCAGGTCATTTTTCGGCTCATACAGCCTGTCGTTTTCCAGACGGGTAAGTTCTCTGTTGACCAGGGTATCCT
Source organism: uncultured Lachnospiraceae bacterium (assembly GCA_902782815.1). Classification (GTDB taxonomy): domain Bacteria; phylum Bacillota; class Clostridia; order Lachnospirales; family Lachnospiraceae; genus Anaerobutyricum. The sequence goes on from CACZOS010000295.1 coordinate 2,935, forward strand.
TCTTTCTGTCATCATGTCGGAGAAGGATCTGTACACAGATGGTGGAGATAAAGAGGACACAGGATTCCCCGAAGGTATCAAATGCCCGGTAATCCAGGATCATCCCCGTGACAAAGTTGGTCGCTCCGGTCTCCTCCAGCCCCTTCTCGATATAACGTTCTGACACCTCATTATTCACCGGATTATCCCGGCTTCCGAACTCAGGCATATAGGTAATGCACCAGATCATGATCCCCACCAGAGCAATAAAGAAAAAGACGGAGAAGATGTTGTAAAAAGCAGTTGCCCATCGTATCACTCTGCCCGTGGTGATCCGGAATTTTTCCTCTGAGATCTGCGGATCCTCCTCGGAGGATTCCCCCGACAGGGAGGGCCTGATCTCCATGGTATCCTCCATAGGATCCCTCTCTCCCTTTATCCATTTCTCGATTGTGCTCCATCTGCTGCCCTTGTAATCATCTCTTATCCTGCTCATCTTCCGCCTCCTTCAGTTCATCCTGGTTCTCCTCGATCCCGTTGATCTTCTTCAGGGTGACAAAAAACAGGATACTGGTAATCCCGGCTCCCACCGCAGCTTCCGTAATAGCCAGATCCGGCGAAGCAAGGATCATCCAGATAATGGACATGATCATACTGTATGACATGAAGATCACCACTGCGGGAAGCAGCTTTTTTGTAAAATTGCATGCGATCGCGCAAAGGATCAGACCTATTAACAGCACAGTCTCAAATATCTTCATCATAATTCCTCATCTTTTCTGATCACTTCGATCTCTCCCAGGTCTTCGTGAGTCTCCACCATCAGCCGGCTGATCATATGGCCCGCAACCGGACTGGCCAACCAGAAAAAGAGGACCACACAGACCAGTTTGACGGAAGTAAAATCAAGCCCCCTCCAGATGGCCAGGCCGGAAATGACAAAAAGCAGTCCAAGGGTATCTCCCAGGGCCGATGTATGGATCCGGTTTAAAGACCGGTATTTATTTACGCCCACTGTGGCAGTGAAAAACATGAACATCCCCGCCATCAAAAGAAAAACACAGATGATCAGCCTGATCATTCTTCCTCACCTCCCATGGTTTTCCTGTCCTTCCTCTCGTTATATACTCCCATCCATATCTTTGACAACAGGACCACG